>DSBF01000122.1 GCA_011049495.1 Ignavibacteria bacterium | reverse complement strand
ACAAATATGTGATAATGGTATGACAAATAAAAGACAGGTATAATAAAAAAACCGCAGACGTGAAGCCTGCGGTTACCTTGGGGAATTTATCTTTCATTAGTTGTGGACTTGAGTGTGAATGTAACCGCCGACATTTGTCGGCGTGAGTGCATAACTCGGAATCTAAAACCAACTAAAATATTTTTTAAAATTATTATTCTATACAAAACCACGAGATGTTATCACCGCAGACGTGAACCCTGCCTGACGAGCGTGTTGCATAAGTCTCGGCAGACAAGTCTGCGGCTACAATCTTGTGTCTTATATCTTGCGTCTCGATACTACTTCACTAGTAACATCTTCTTAACCGAATTAAAAGATTTGCTTTCGGAAATTGAGTTCGCTTCTATTGAATAGAAATAAATTCCTGATGTAAGATTTTCGGCATTCCATTCAACAGTGTGATATCCGCTTTGCAGTGATTGATTTACTAATTCGGCAATAGTTTGTCCGAGTATGTTGTAAATTTTCAACTTAACATTACTTTCAAAAGGCAGCCCGAATTTAATTTGTGTGCTCGGGTTAAACGGGTTCGGGTAATTTTGCTCAAGAGTATAAACGCTTGGCATTGATTCGTCACTCTCAATACTTGAGACCACCACATCTGCCGTATTGCTATAATCAGATTCTGTAAATGTTGTATATGCTTTGACTCTATAAGTATACTCAAAAGGACTTGTAACTGTTTCCGACCATGTAGTTTGATCAGCAGAAGTTGAATCAACCTCCGTCCAACTGACTTTTGAAGTCATCTTTTCAATCTTGTACCCGGTTTCATTTGACGAATTGTCTTTCCAGTTTAAGACAACTTTATTAGGAGTATGTGAGTACACTTCCGCAGTCAAACTATCCGGCGAAAACAATTTAGTAGTAAAAGAATAAGTATCCGAATACGGACTTTCATTTTCCTCTCCAACGGCAAAAACACGCCAATAGTATTTAACTCCTTCTAAGAAAGAATCAACAGCAATAATTTCATTTTCGGTAGTCGTTTCCGAATAGACAACATCATTAAACGATTGGTCTATGGATATATTTATTGAATAACTTTCCGCTCCCGCAACAATACTCCATGAAAAATCCAAAGTTAAATCTGCATTTGTTGAATTGTTAGCAGGAGATAACAATTGAGGTGCTGCAATTGTGTTGGAAATAATTGTAAATACATCATCGCTTTGATCGAATACATTACTGTTGGAAATATCGGTAATCTTAATTAGACATTCAGTTGATGGATTGTCCGGTATTGTCCAATTATGCGAGCCGTCCGAAGGAGTAATAATAATTACATTCTGCCAGGTACTACCGTTATCAACAGAGTAATGAATTCTAACACTTGAAACACTTGCACTCGTCCACTTAATTTCCACCTGGTCACCGGCATCAAATTCTTCTCCGCCGTTTGGCTCAACGACTTCAATCACCGGTGAAGGTGTAATTGTAAACGTTGAATTACTCTCATCCGAAGCAGACGGATCGGATGAATCCGTAATTTTTATTAAACAATTTGACGAAGGTGTATTTGGAACAACCCAATTATACTCCCCCGCTGCGGCATCTTGTTCCGAGACAATAGAAGTCCATGTCGATCCGTTGTTAGTACTTAATTCAATATCAACGTTTGTAATACCGTTACTGGACCATTTAATTACCTGGTCGGAATTACCCTGCCAAGTTTCACCGCCGTTAGGTGAAGTAACCTGTAAAAATTCGGATGGTTGAGAAATTTTTATATCTGCGGTCATATTAGTACCCGAAGCACTAATGTTCTCAACAGCCACATAAGTTATTTCACCGTTATAAGCGTTTGAGTTTGGACTGCTTAAAAAGTTAAACTGGGTGTTATTTGTCGTGCCGGGGAATGGATCTCTTGCATCTCCATTATTTATGCTTTTTTCAAGGTCGAAGTTTCCGTCCGCTTGTTCCAAAGCAACAAGATAATTACCGCTATTTGTATTTCCCGGATACCATTCGTTTCTGTTTGTTGTTTGATTTTCATCAACATGCCAGATTAACAACCCGCTGCCGGGTAAAGCCGAATCATAACCCTCTTTTTGTCTATTCTGAACTAAAAAATATTGTTTGCCGGGTACGCCGTTTTTCCAAACCTTATAAATATTCGCTTCGGTAGTCATTGCGGTAATTGTTTCACCGATTAAGTCCGAAGTAACATTAGTCGGTGTGAAAAATCCCATTTGTACATGGCACCATGCGTCAGGCCAGGCGGGCGAGTTGCCAAGTGTGCCGTTCCAACTTCCGCCTGCCATCAAACTCCATCTTCCGACACCGTTTGAAGAACCGTCTGTATCGTAAACATCCGGCAGTTTAAAAACGGAGTGTCCCATTTCATGTGCATAAACTCCAATTGTCATATCTCCCGGTGTAGACCAGTATTCAGGTTCCATTGAATAACTAAAGGCTCTAACACCGTCATTGGTCATGTAACCGTTATTAGGAATTGCCCAAGCATGAGACCAAATATCGTTATCACTGCCGGTAAATTCTGCTCCCGGACCAGTATGGACAATAAACAATGCATCTATATATCCGTCGCCATCATTATCATACAAAGAAAAATCAATATAAGGATCAACCAATTGCACGACATCTCTTGTTAACCCTTGCGCATTTCTCGGAAAATTTCCAAATCCATTTTGTCCGTCAACATAATATGAATAAGATTGGGGTGCAGTAACCCATCCTATCGTGCTCGGCATATCATCGGTAATTAGATCAAGGCTGCCGTAACTAATTTCCTCAAAATAACCTCTCATACTGCTTGGTGAGTTTGCAAATAATAGATTATCAAAAAAGCTAACCGAAACTTGAGAAGCTTTATCGGAAAATTCTACAAAGAGAAAAATTGCTTTAAATGTGCCGGTTACCGCTTTTGCAGGTCCGTATGTTCTATGAACATCTTCACTGCTAATTAAAGAATTTTGTTTTTTTAATTCTTCGGAAGTCCAACCGGTAGAAACTCCCCGCTCTTTTAATTCAGCATAATTTTTTAGTGCATAGGGAATTTCAATTTCACCGCTTCTGATTTTTTCAAGTAATTCAGGATGCGGAACCATTTGTGCATTTACAAATGATACAAATAGTACAACCAATAAAAGAAATACTTTTTTCATTAATTCCTCAAGATTATTTTTCGCGTTGATGTATTAGTTATTGTAAAGGTGTAAAAATAAGTGATTATTAAAGAAATCCCCATACTAAAAAACACATGATCAATATTTATTCTTATAAATGTGATGTGTATCGAAAGGCTCTTATTATTTATTTATAACCGCCTCACTCCAACTGCTTGGTAAAGCAATTTGTGCATGTTTAGGGCAGAAGTTCCATTCACTTCTCGTATCTGTTGCATTGAATGTAATTCCAATTGTATTTGATTCGGCTAGAATTAAATCGATCAGCTTAAACGGAATTTCCATTTCAAATTTGTTTTCTGCTTTCATATCAATTACGTTATTAGCTTTCCAAGATTCGGCATTGCGGACACAAGATTTCCAATCATTAAATGAACCATTTGACCAGCAATCAGTCATAGATGCGTGGAACCACCAATCATTATCATCCATTAACGGTGAGCGATCATTTTTTATATCCAACATAACTTCCGGTACACGAAATATCTCCGGCAAGAATCCATCGAAAGCAAAAAGTAAATTTTCGCCATCGTGTTTAAAGTAAACAGTAATTGAATATCTATCTGTAATTTCTATTGAAATTTT
>DSBF01000368.1 GCA_011049495.1 Ignavibacteria bacterium | reverse complement strand
TTCAAAACTTACAGCAAAAGATATTGACCCAAAAATCCCATGGCTGAATGATCATACTTTAAAATTCTTGTTCAAATGAACCATGAAAAATGTGGCAATAACTACTGATTCAAAATCGTTGATTATGATAGAAAAAATTGAATCTTCTTTAAAAAATTTATACAATTACATAGAATCTGAAAATTATAGAGGATACGATCCTTATGATACTTTAAATTCATGGTTTCCATTCCAAGTTTTTGGGAAATGGCCGGCTATATTAGCCATTCAGTTTCAAAAACGGAATCCGGTAAATATACGCCCCTTATTGGGCGTTAAAAAATTTCACAGCACAAAAGGAATGGGATTGCTTTTAAAGGCTTATGTAAAACTGTATAAATTAACCGTGGACAAAAAGCTGTTATCCTCAATTAAATTTATAAAAGACTGGTTAATTGAAAACAGGACGTTTTACAATAATGATTTCTGCTGGGGATATGATTATCCGTATTCTACACCTAATTTTGTTCATGAAAAGGAATTTCCAACGGTAGTGCATCATAAGTATATAATGGATGGATTTTATGAATACTATCTGACATTCAGGGATGAAAAGGTAAAGAGATTTATCATAGAAAGTGAAAAGTTTATTTTGAACAGAATTCCGCAAATTTCTGTAGGAAATGGTATTTGCCTGGGGTATCATCCTAAAAGTACAGACTGTTGCTATAATGCAAGCTTACATGCTGCGCACTGTCTGGCAATTGTAGATAATCTGCGGAAAAATGACCATCATTCCTCGCTAATTAAAGATGTTGTGAACTTTGTAATTTCCAAACAAAAAAATAGCGGAGTATGGTATTATAGTTTAAATCCTGAAACAGGCGAAGAAAGAAAACAAGTTGATTTTCACCAAGGGTTTATTCTTGAATCTCTGCATGATATTAAAAATCTAATTGGATATACATCAAATGATTGGGAAAAAGCGATAAAAAAAGGTTTGGAATTTTATAAAAAAAAGCAATTTTTTGAAAATGGTCAATCATTATGGAGGCTTCCCAGATTTTACCCGGTAGATATTCATAACCAGGCTCAAGGCATTATTACTTTTTGTAAACTAAACAGTTATGATCCATCACTCCTAAGTTTTGCGCAAAAAATTGCAGAATGGACTATTGTTAATATGCAGAGCAAAAGAGGATATTTCTATTATCGAAATTTTAAAAATTACAAAAATAAGATACCATATATACGTTGGGGGCAAGCGTGGATGCTGTTGGGGCTTACGGAATTGGGGTCCTTGAAAAACCATTAGAATTTGAGCACAGAATTTTACTTATTTTACTCCAGAAAATTAATTTTTAAAATCTAAAAAAAATATTCAATGATAAAAATATTAAACATTGTTGGCGCCAGACCGCAATTTATTAAGCTTGGTCCTCTCTCTAAAGCAATACGGGGTGTTTACAAGGAAATTGTCGTGCATACTGGACAGCATTATGATAAGACAATGTCAGAAAATATTTTTACTGATTTAGATATACCCGAACCAGATTATAATTTACATATAAATCAAGGTCAACATGGCAAGCAAACAGGGCGGATGCTTATAGAAATTGAAAAAGTTCTAATCAGAGAAAAACCTGATTTTGTGATAGTATTTGGAGATACAAATTCTACATTAGCTGGGGCGCTAGCAGCGGTCAAACTTTCAATCAAATGTATTCATATTGAGGCAGGTTTAAGAAGTTATAATAGAAAAATGCCAGAAGAAATAAATCGAGTAATGACAGATCACATAGCAGATTATTTATTTGTTCCAACACAAAGTGCGATGCATAACCTAAAAATAGAAGGCCTTGAAAATAGATCATATTTAACTGGAGATATAATGGTTGATTCTCTCAAATATGCAATTGAGAAATCCGCACATATTGATGTTTTAACAAAACTATCTCTTATAAAAAATAGATATTATTTACTCACATTGCATAGGCCTTATAATGTTGACAATCCAGTCGTTTTAAATAGAATAATCCAGGAATTAGGGAATTTGGCTGAAATTGTTATATTTCCAGTCCACCCAAGAACAGAAGCAATTATTAAAAAATATGACATATCAATTCCAATAAATTTCAAAATTATTCCACCTTTTGGCTATCTAGGTTTTGTCCAACTGCAAGCTAATGCTCAGAAAATCATAACGGACTCAGGCGGTATTCAAAAAGAAGCATATATTATAAAAAAACCATGCATAACGCTCAGGAGTGAAACAGAGTGGAGTGAAACTGTAAAAGGAGGGTGGAATTTATTAATAAATCCTCTTGAAAACAATAACTATTATGAAAAAATAAAAATGTTTGACCCACAAAATGAAACACCGGAAATTTTTGGGAAAGACGTGGCAAAAAAAATATTAAAAATTATTAATAATTTATAGGAATTAATAAAACACTGTTTTATGTCAAAACTATAATATATTATTTTCAAATCGTTAATTCATTTACTAAGCGGCGTGTTATTTAATGAAAATTCTATTTTATTTACATCACCCTTCACAGTATCATCTTTTTAAAAACGCAATTAGTGCACTCAAGGCAAAAAAACACGATTGCATTATATTTGCAGTAGAAAAAGATATACTAACTAATTTATTGAAATTAGATAAAATAAATTATATAAACAATATGCCAGACAGAAGAAGAGATAATAAATTTGCTATGGCTGTTGGCTGTATGAAACAAGATTGGGGGTTGCTAAGATACTGTTTAGCAGATCGCCCCGACATATTGATTGGGACTTCTGTAGAAATATGTCATATTGGTTATTTATTGAAAATCCCAGCGTTTATTTTTTCTGAAGATGATGCTAACATTATATCTTTGGCATCCAAAATTGGCTATCCATTCGCCAGGGGTATTATATCTCCAAGTGTTTGCTCGGCAGGTAAGTGGGAGAAAAAGAAAATTGGTTATTTCGGTTACCAGAAACTCGCATACCTTCACCCTAATAGGTTTATACCAGATCGTAAAATACTTAAAAAGTATGTTTCTTTATCAGAGCCTTTTTTTTTTCTCAGATTGGTTAAACTAACTGCATATCATGATACGCGGGTAAATGGTATTTCGAAAGATATTATGCAAAAAATATTAAATATTTTAAGCCCCAACGGCAATATATATATAAACTCGGAATACCCAATACCAAAAGAATTTGAAAGATACAGGCTTGACATAGATATAAGACTCATTCATCATTTACTTTATTATGCCGATTTATACATTGGTGATAGTCAATCCATGGCTGTTGAAGCCGCAGTGTTAGGTACCCCAGGGATACGGTTTAGTGATTTTAGTGGCAGAATAAGTGTGCTGGAAGAATTGGAACATAAATATGCTTTAACTACAAGTGTAAAAGCTAATAATACGGATAAACTTTTCGATACAATAAAAAAAATGCTAAATAGTAATAATTTAAAGGATCAATATAAAAGCAATAAGTATAAAATGCTAGCAGATAAAATTGATGTTACTAGCTTTATTGTCTGGTTTATTGAGAATTATCCAGAAAGTTTTACAATCATGAAAAATAATCCGCTATATCAAGAGGTGTTTAGAACTAATGGGGAAAAGTTATAAAAAATAATACATTGATTAAACTCAGATTGCATTTAAATCCATGTTCGACAGTTGTAGGCACTATTTCGGGTATTCAGTGACCCTAAATTCAATATTTTCATTCAAAATCATTCGCAATTTCCAAAATAGCGTAGGCACACGTATTGATAATTAACTCTTGA
>DSBF01000267.1 GCA_011049495.1 Ignavibacteria bacterium | reverse complement strand
GATGATATCGCATTAATAAATGATGCATTATTCATGGTTCAATATGAAGTTGCTGCAAGAATAATTTCTAAACCCCGCACAAAGGAATACGGAATTTTGAGTGTAATTCTAAATCATTTTTTTAATATTGAATTGTGTTTCAAAGTTCCCCCTACTGTATTTTATCCAAAACCCAAAGTGAACTCGGCTATCATTAGTTTAACACCAAAAGAAATAAGTAATTCGTTCGATAGAAAGTTTTATATAAATGTTGTTAAAGGAGCTTTCGGGAACCGAAGAAAAAGTTTAAAAAATTCTTATAGTAATAGTATATTTGGAACTTATAAACTAACCTCTTTTCCGGTTGATTTAACCAAGCGGGCAGAAGAATTAGAAATTTCTGATTTTATTAAAATTTATGATTACTTCAAAAGCAAAGTAGATGAGCAAAACAACTGAAAATAAAGAAATTAGAGATCTGTCGAAATTTGATTCCGAGATTTACGAAAATATTTCGACATTGATTGAAATTGAAGCTGATAAAAGTCTTATCAACTTGCTTGCCGATCTGCACTCTGCCGATATCGGTGAAATAATTAATCACCTGGATTTTGATGATGCGGTTTATACTTTCAAACTACTTGATCATGAAGTAGCCGGTGAAGTACTAACAGAACTTGATGAAAATTTACGTGAACGACTACTTGCAGAAATTGAAACCGATCACATCGCTAATATTGTTGATCAGCTTGATACAGATGATGCGACAGATATCGTTAGCGATCTTCCCGATCAAATTAAAGAACAAGTCCTTAATAAAATCGACAAGGAATATTCCGAAGACGTTAAAGAACTTCTTAAATACCCCGAAGATTCTGCCGGCGGTATAATGAACAGTGACTTCGTATTCGTTTATGAAAGTCAACTTGTTAAAGATGCAATTGAAGAAGTAAGAAAAAATGCCGAAGAAATTGACCACATATATTACATTTATATACTAAAGGATAATCACGAATTAGTAGGAACGGTATCGTTAAAATCACTTTTAATAAATCCACTCGATAAACCTATTTCTTCCATTATGGAAGAAGACTTAGTATATGTTACACCCGAAGTAGATCAGGAAGAGGTAGCAAGATTGATTGAAAAGTATGACATTGTCTCAATTCCGGTTGTTGATGAAAAAATGATAATGCTCGGAAGAATTACAGTTGATGATGTTGTTGATGTAATACATGAAGAAGCATCGGAAGATTTACAGCGACTCGCAGGTCTATCCGAAGAAGAGGAGTTTAGCGATAGTTCTTTTAGAATTTCAAGAAATAGATTGCCATGGCTTTTATTTGGATTAGTAGGTGAGTTAGTCAGCGCTGTAGTTCTATATTCTTTTGAGGCTTCAATTGCTCAAATAATTATTGCTAGTTTCTTCATACCCGTTGTTATGGCTATGGGAGGCAGCTCCGGTACTCAAGCTGCTATTGTTATGGTTAGAAGTTTAACCGAGAGCGAGTATTGGATTAGCGATTCATTAAAAAGAATTTTTAAGGAATTTAGAGTAGCTATTTTAAATGCTACTGTATGCAGTGCTGTTTTATTGTTTGTAACTCACTACTTCTTCAAAGCTGAATTATACTTTACACTGATACTAACTACCTCGCTTTTTATTATAATGACCAATGCAACCATGATTGGTGCATTAATACCAATAATAATGAAAAAAGTAGGTGCCGATCCTGCAATTGCAACAGGACCTTTAGTTACTACAACAAATGATATTTTAGGATTATCAATTTATCTTACTTTAGTTTCTCTATTTCTGATTCAATGAAAAAAATTAAATCTACTATTCTAAATCTTAACGCTACGGATTTACTTGTAGTTATTTTCACATCGCTGCTTTCTCTTACAGCAATTGTCTTTAATTCAAGTGTGAACTACTGGAAGGAAATTGTTGTAATAAATTTATTCTTACAGCTATTTATATTTGCCATTGCATATTTTGATGAGCATAAACGAAGTATGTTCACGCATCAATTACGTTTCTGGTATCTCGTGCCGATGATTCTACTTGTTTTCAAAGAAGTTTACTACATGGTAGACCCTATACGCGGAATGACTTACGATCAGCTTTTAATTGATATTGACAGATTTTTATTCGGTACCGATCCCACTTATGTTCTATACAACATTGCGAATCCTTACTTAACGGAATTATTGCAGATAGTCTATGGAACGTTTTTCTTTCTGCCCATAATTCTTGGAATCAGTTTATTATTCAAAGGTAAGAAAAGAGAACTGCGCTACATGGCTTTTATTATTGTATTGGGATTTTACCTGTCATACATTGGATACTTTTTACTACCGGCAATTGGACCAAGATTTACTTTACACGATTTTGCTTTAAATGATATAGAAATCCCCGGATTATTTTTAACGGATTTCCTTCGTGAAGTAGTCAATATAGGCGAATCAATTCCGAAGGGAACTCCAAACCCGGCAGAAGTTGTACAGCGGGATGCATTCCCGAGCGGGCATACTCAAATGACTCTTCTGGTAATGTATTTGTCCATCAAATTTAAGAGCAGATCTAAGTATTTCTTTATACCGAACGGAACTCTTTTAATATTTGCAACTGTTTATTTAAGATACCATTACGTTATAGACCTGATTGCCGGTGCGGCATTCATGATATTAACATTATGGCTCGGTAAACATCTTTTCAATTGGTGGATGGAAATTCGCGGTGATGAAAAATTTTATCTTGATAAAATTCAGATGACCCCTTGATCAACTTTTTTGATAGTTTCAACAATTAAGGAAAAGTATCTATCTAATGAACAATTTGCATCATCACGTAAGTAACAATGATCTTTATCATCCGAAGCGGCACATTCGGCACAAATTGTATCTTTAAGTTTTGCATGATATTCCATCAGGTCATCGGAATCAATTGAATGGACAACTTCTAATATTTTTGGAAGGTAATACTCAACAGCGCATAATTCTTTTGTGGTAAGTGTGCAATCACCGTCATCGTCGGAATCGACACAAATTGCACAAACATTTTTTCTAATTGCATCTATGTATCTTTGCATAATTTCCTCTAATTTCGATATGAAAAATTTAGCAATTAACCAATGTATTTTCAAGTTGACAATTTATTGACACATGGATAAAAAAAATAGAGTAAAAAGGATATTCGACGACATTTCAAGAAGGTATGATTTCTTAAATCACTTCTTAAGTGCTGGCATCGATTTCTATTGGCGGAAAAAAGCATTAAAGCTTACCGGAATTTCTAAAGGCGCAAAATTACTTGATGTTGCATGCGGTACCGGCGATTTTGCAATTGCCGCAAGAAAGAGGGGTGTTGAGCAGATTATCGGTGCGGACCTTTCAATTAATATGCTGAAACTCTTTAATCAAAAAAGAGATTGGAGTAATGGGAATATAGTTCAAAGTGTTGCCGAACAAATACCTTTCAAGGATAATTCATTCACAAATATTACGGTAGCTTTCGGTGTTAGAAATTTTTATGATATTCTTGAAGGATTCAAATCGTTTTTTAGAGTGCTTGAGTTAAGAGGGAAAGTTACAATTTTGGAATTTCGACTCCCCTCAAATTCTTGGATACGAAAATTCTACTCATTCTATTTTAATACAGTTTTACCTAAAATCGGTAAGATTATTTCAAAGGATAAAGAAGCATATACGTATTTACCCGAATCTGTAAATGAGTTTGACGAAAAGATTAATATACCGGAATTACTTACAAGAGCGGGATTCTCAAATATTGAAAATCATTC
>DSBF01000440.1 GCA_011049495.1 Ignavibacteria bacterium | reverse complement strand
TTATTGAGCACAGTTCTACAATTAATAAGTTAATAACACATCCTACCTGTAAAGTTGTTACTCTTTCGTCGACAAACGAAGCAGAAACCTATCTTGATCAATTTCATGTTGATTTAATTATCGTTGGCGCTAGTCTTATCGAAATCAAATTTTTAGAATATCTTAATTACAGAGCTAAAGCGAAGAATGATTTTAATCCTTATCTACTATTAATTGTCGATAATAACAGTGAATATGATTTCTATAAAGCCAAGCTAAATGACTACGTTGTTGATTATTTATACCATCCGGTTAAAGAGGAAGAATTAAAAAACAAAGTTGAACTCTTATTAAAGATAATCTCTTCCCAATCGAAGAAACTTGAAAAGCTTCAAGAGAAAAATAAAGAATTAATTCAAACGGAAAACAAACTCAGAAATATTTTAGAAAATTATCCCGATGGGATGATAATAATAGTCGATAAACAATACAGGTTGATCTTTGCGGAAGGTACAGCTATTAAAATGTTGGGTTTTGAAAAGGATAAAATAATCGGCAGAACTATTAATGAAGTATTTTCTGAAGAACTCACAAATTTATTGATAACATATTTAAGCGGAGTTTGGAAAGATCATCAAGTAGAATTTGAATTTGAATTGCATCAATATAGTTTTCATTCTGTTGCAAGTCCTCTCAAAAATGTTAACGGGACTGTCAATCAAATATTTATTACTATTCAAAATATTACAGATTTTAAAAATGCACAAAACAAGATTAAAGAAAGCGAAGAAATATTCAGAGTATTTATGGATTTTCTTCCCGCTGGTGTTTTTATTAAAGATGAAGAAAGCAGGTATCTCTTTAATAACAAATATAATAAGGAACATTTCGGTGTTGAAAATTGGGAAGGGAAGACCACTTTCGATTTTTTCAATGAAGATTTAGCTAAACAATTTATTGAAGAGGATCAAAGAATATTAAAGGGAGAAACAATCAAGTCTTCCGTTAGAATGATAAACCTCTACGGGGAAGAACTCTATCTCGATACTCATTATTTCCCAATATCTAAACCCGATGGGAAAAAATTAATAGGAGGAATTTCTTTAGATGTTACTAAAGAAAAACTGGCTCAACAAGCGCTCGAAAATGAAAGAGTTATTCTAAACTCCATTGTAGACAGACTCCCGGTTATGCTGACAAGATATGACCCAAATACAAAAGTCCTTGGATTAAATAGAGAAGCTGAACGTTTATTGGGTTGGACTACTAAAGAGGCAAGAGAAATTAATCTTATGGAAGAAGTCTATCCGGATTCAAAATATAGGCGAGAAGTTGCTGAATATATGCTAAAAGCATCAAATGAATGGCGGGAGTTCAAGTGTAGAACGAAATCGGGTGGAATAATTGAAAGCGAATGGTCCAACTTAAAACTTCAAGACGGAACACAAATTGGAATTGGAATTGATGTTCGTGAACGAAAACAGAGAGAAACAACTCTTAATAATTATAAAGTTTTGTTAGAAAGAATTATTAATAGTCTTGATCAAGCGTTGCTTCTTATAGACCCTTCAAATAGAAGTATAATTTGGGTTAATAATGCATTCGAAAAAATATTTGGTTATTCTCAAAATGAAATAATGGGTAAAACAACCGAATTTCTGCACATTGACCGTAAACATTATAAGAAGTTTGCCGAACTTGGAAATCCTCAGCTTGAAAAAACCGGTGTATTTTCTATTGAATATAGAATGAAAAGAAAAGACGGTAAAATAATTTGTACCGAGAATTATGTTTCACTCATAAAAGATGAAAAGGGGAATTGGAAAAATGCTATAAGTGTAATTAGTGATATTACTGAACGTAAAAATATTGAAATACAACTTCGTGAAAGCGAAGAAGCATATAGAACCTTGATAAACTCAACTGCGGATGCTATTTACGTACTTAAGAATAAAAAACTGTTATTGGTAAATAAAGCCTGGCTCAAAATGTTTGGTTATACCGAAAAAGAAGTTTTCAGTAAAGATTTTTCAGTTGCAAAGATTATCGCACCTTCAAAAAAAGAATTTTTTAGAGAAAGATATGCTAACCCGATAAGTACACTAAATAAAATATCTACTTATGAGATGCAAGGTATTACAAAACAAGGTAAGATAATAGACCTTCAAGTGAATGTATCGAATATAATTTGGCGGGGTGAAAGAGTATACCAAGGAATTTACCATGATATTACCGAACAAAAACAACGTGAAAGAAAAATTATAGAAGAAAGAAACCGAGCTGAAAGATACTTTGAAACTGCATCGGTGATAATGCTGATTCTAAATAATGACGGTAATATTGTTTCGATTAATAGTGCCGGACTAAATATTACAGGTTATTCCAAAAAATATCTTATAGGAAAAAACTTTGTTGATTGTTTTATACCCGGTAACGAAAAGAAATCCGTTATAAAATTGCTTGCGAAACTTAGAAAAAAAGTTATCGAATCAACCGGGTTCATACAATTACCTATAAGGGGAAAAAACAAAAAAGAAAAAATAGTCGGCTGGTATTTTAATGTATTAAAAGATGAAAAAGGTAATGTTACGGAAATTTTATTGTCGGGTGATGATATTACTGAAGAAATAAGAATAAAAAATGAACTTGAGAAAAGTAACTTGGAGCTTGCGAGACTGACAAATTACCTGCAAGAAATAAGCGAAGAAGAAAGAGCGGCATTAGCAAGAGCGATACATGACGATCTTGGGCAGTCTTTAACTGCTCTCAAAATTGATTTGAATATCGCAAAAAATTCTATTAAGAGTAACCTTAATACTTCAGAGCAAAGAATTAATTCTGCTTTAGGATTAGCCACGGAAACGATAAAAACAGTTCAGCAAATTACGAGTGATTTGCGTCCAGGACTTATCGATGATCTCGGTTTAATACCGGCGATTGAATGGTACACTAATCTATTTATGGAAAGAACTAAAATTAAAGTTAATCTGCATACTTCAATTTCGGAAGAAATAATTAGCAATACACTTAAAATCACTATTTATCGTATTATTCAAGAAGCATTAACAAATGTTGTACGTCATGCCAAAGCAAATCTTGTAAAAATCAAAATGAAAGAAAAAAACAGAAATTTGGAATTAATTATTCAGGACAACGGTAAAGGTATTTCACAGAAGGCGATCACAAACCCTTCCTCATTTGGAATTTTAGGAATGAAAGAAAGAGTAAAACTTGCTAATGGTTCATTTGTAATTGATAAAGTAATTCCTAAGGGGACAAAAATAGAAATTTCTATTCCTCTAAAATAGATTTCCATTTAAAAGAATTTGCTTTTTCACTATACTGTTTATAAAGTTTTCCCAGTTAATTGTTTTTTTGCTGTTTGTACTTTGCTTCGTGGAAGTAAACAACAAGTGTGCATTAAATATTAACCTGGAGTTAAAAATGCAAGTTCTTATCGCAGATGATCACGCAGTAGTTAGAGCCGGGTTAGTTCATCTCTTAAAAACTCATAAATCCGTTAAAGATGTTATTGAAGCCAAAGACGGTCAAGAAGCCTATAACATTTTACTAAAAGAAAATATAGATTTAGCTGTGCTTGATATTTCAATGCCGAAACTAAACGGATTAGAAGTACTCCAAAAAATTGCAGATAAAAAAATTAGTACAAAATTCTTAATCTTAAGCATCTACCCGGAAAAAGAATATGCAATTAGAGCTATAAAACTTGGAGCCAGCGGTTACATTACAAAAGATCAAGCAGCAGATGAATTATTAATTGCTATTGATTCTGTTACTGAAGGTAAAAAT
>DSBF01000439.1 GCA_011049495.1 Ignavibacteria bacterium | reverse complement strand
TTGCGATTAGATGAAGATTGGGATAATTTTTTTACTAAAATAGACTATAGACCATTTGACAAACGACATATATTTTATACGGATAAAATGGTTGATTGGGGTAGACCAGAAGTGATGCGTCATATGGTTGAACAAAATGTAGCTTTATGCATTGGGCGCCAATTTAGTGTCATTGGTTCAGATAATTATGATATCGTATTTGTTTCAGATTCAATTGTAGATTTTAATTTATACCGTCGTGGTGGTGAGCTTGTATTTCCCCTCTATCTCTACCCCGACACAACAAAAGAAGACCTATTCAGCGGCTCGGCATCGGGAGAAAAAGAGGCGAACATAGCCCCGGAGATATTTGAAAAACTAAAAGTAGTTTTCAAAAAAGAAGTAACCCCCGAGCAAATCTTTTACTACATCTACGCGGTACTTTACAGCAACACCTACCGCACAAAATATGCTGAGTTTTTAAAAATAGATTTCCCGCGAATTCCATTCACAAAAGATTACAAGTTGTTCATAAAACTCGGCGAACTCGGCAAAGAACTTGCGGATTTGCATTTACTTAAGTCGAGTAAATTGAACAAACCAATAACAAAATTCCCGGTAGACGGCAGCAGCGAAGTTGAAAAAGTTAATTACGAGAGCGTAGGGACAAGTCGCGACTTGTCCCTACATGGAATTGTGTATATAAACAAAGAACAATACTTTGAACCCGTTCCAGAAGAAGTATGGAATTATCACATCGGCGGATACCAAGTCTGCCACAAATGGTTAAAAGACCGCAAGGGAAGAAAACTCACACTCGAAGAAAGAGAAACCTACTGCAAAATAGTAACCGCGCTCCATCACACAATAGAATTGCAAAAACAAATTGATGAATTGTATGATGGGGTTGAGGGTTAATGCAGATTTAAGATTTAAGACGCGAGATTTAAGAATACCCTGGCTGATTGAAATTGGTCGGGGTTTTTTATTCAACCAGATTCCCGCAATCTTAAAGATTGCGGGAATCTACATTTTGGTAGTTATCTACTTTTATTCAATTTAGCTATTCATGTTCAACTCCTTCGGAGTTACAAAACTCGGAAAGTTACCACGACTGCGAAGCAGTCAAATATAAATAGCTCCGTGTGAAACACGGAGAAAAGAAACACAAAAATGAAAAGAACCCCAACGGGGTTCAATAAAAATAATATTCATTAAATCTTACGAATCAAATTATAAAAGAAATTTCATAACTTTACCTACCAAAAAAACGGGGAACAAAATGAAAGCGAAATCAATTTTTCAACTAATGATTGCATTAGTATTCATATCTTCAAATCTATGGAGTCAGACAGTAATGAATAAGGACATAAATCCTCCAATAGCAGAAAAAATTCCGCAAGAATTAATAACTCACGATCACACCAGAATTGACAACTATTTTTGGATGAATCAAAGAGATGATCCGAAAGTAATCGAATATCTTAACGCAGAAAATGCATATACATCTGAGGTAATGAAACATACCGAAGACTTCCAGCAAAAATTATATGATGAAATTATCGGAAGAATTAAGCAAGACGATCAATCCGTGCCTTACAAAAAGAACGGATACTATTATTATACTCGTTATGAAGAAGGAAAAGAATATCCAATTTACTGCAGAAAAAAAGGATCGCTTGATGCAGAAGAAGAAGTGATGCTTAATGTTAATGATATGGCTGAAGATTATGCCTATTATTCTGTTGCCGGATTAAGTGTTAGTCCCGATAATAAAATGCTTGCATTTGGCGTAGATACGTTAAGCCGAAGAAATTATGATATTTATATAAAGAACCTTGAAACCGGTGATTTGCTCGGTCATAATATTACAAAAACAACCGGCGGTTCGGTTTGGGCTAATGATAATAAAACTCTTTTCTATACACGCAAAGATGAACAAACTTTAAGAGCTTTTAAAATTTTCAAACATAATATCGATGAAGAAGAACAAAATGATGTGGTTGTTTATCACGAAACAGATGAAGAGTTTTCAACGTTTGTTTTCAAGTCAAAATCGGATCAATATATTTTAATCGGTTCAAGTCAAACCGTATCGGATGAATACCGTTTTCTTAATGCAGATAATCCTGACGGAGAATTTCAAGTTATTCAACCTCGTGAAAGAAATCTGGAATATTCGGTTTCTCATTTCGGTGATTCGTTTTATATAGTTACAAATCTTGATGCAAAAAATTTCAAAGTTGTAAAAACCTCCGTTGATAATCCTTCAAAAGAAAATTGGGTTGATGTAATTCCGCATAGAGATGATGTTTTACTTGAGCGTATCGATATCTTTAAAGATTATCTTGTAATTCAAGAAAAATCAAATGCACTCGATAGAATCAGAGTAATTAACTGGAACGGTAATGAAGATTATTACATTGATTTTCAAGACGAAGTTTACACAGCAAGAATTTCCAATAATCCCGATTATGATACGGACTTGGTGAGGTTTTATTATACTTCTCTTGTAACACCTGGTTCAACTTATGATTTTAATATGAGTACAAAGGAAAGGGATTTGTTAAAACAAGAAGAAGTTCTCGGCGGTTATAATCCTGATGAATATATAACAAAGAGATTATTTGCAACAGCCGATGACGGGACTTCGATTCCAATTTCAATTGTATATAAAAAGAGTTTTCCCGTAAACGGTGATAATCCTTTATTGCTTTATGGATATGGCTCTTATGGAATGTCTATGAGCCCGTTCTTCCGCTCGTCTATTTTAAGTCTGTTAGACCGTGGTTTTATTTATGCGATTGCTCATATACGCGGCGGACAGGAAATGGGACGCGATTGGTATGATAACGGAAAACTTCTTAACAAAATTAATACGTTTACGGATTTTATTGATTGTGCCGAATACTTAATTGAAGAAAAATATACTAACCCGGATAAACTATTTATTTACGGCGGAAGCGCCGGTGGTTTACTTATCGGTGCGGTTGTTAATATGGCTCCGCAATTATTTAAAGGGGCGATGGCTGCAGTTCCATTTGTAGATGTTGTTACAACAATGTTGGATGACTCAATTCCGCTTACAACTTTTGAATACGATGAGTGGGGGAATCCGAATGATAAAGTTTATTATGATTACATGTTGTCGTATTCACCTTATGATCAAGTTAAAGCTCAAGATTATCCGCATATGTTAATTACAACCGGTTATCATGATTCGCAAGTTCAATATTGGGAACCGGCTAAGTGGGTTGCAAAACTCCGAGAAATGAAAACCGATAATAATATTCTTCTATTTGATTGTGATATGGATTCCGGTCACGGCGGTGCTTCGGGTAGATTTAAAGCTTATAAACGCACTGCGCTGCAATATTCGTTTATGTTGGATTTGGTTGGGATAACCGAGTAGATAAATATTGAGATGGCATCTTTCGGAAAGATGCTATCTTTTGAAATAAAACCTTTATATAAACCTTTTGTCATTGCTGTTTTGAATTGATCGTAAGTCCAATTTCCAAGTCCGGTTTCGTCTGAAGTAATATTAGCCGAAAATGAAACACCCCATGGACCAACGGCTGCGGTCATTGTATGAGAAAATAAACCCCATTCTCTAACTATACTTTTATCATAAGAGGGAATCGGCATGTCAGCTGGATGACCGGCAAGAAGATAATTTTCTTCCAATACCGGACCCTGTTCCGTCATCTTTTTTGGTGTATGACAATCGTGGCAACCGGATGTATTAACAATATATTCCCCGCGGGCAATTAATTCTTCCTGGTTCAATTCTTTTTTGACGGGTTCATCC
>DSBF01000187.1 GCA_011049495.1 Ignavibacteria bacterium | reverse complement strand
CCGTAGGATGAATAAAAATATCCTTTCTCGGTCATTCCATGAAAATCTTCAATTAACTGAAACCCCTCCTGTGTAGGCCAGAAAATTGTGTTTTCATCGAAAGCGTAAGTAAGGTCAACGATTTTTCTGTTTTCTTGAGCAGTTAAATTCAATACAAGAAATGATATTATTATAATTACTACTTTATTCATTATACCCTCATATGTTATTCTAAGTTAGACTTAACGAATATAAGAAAATATTTGGGAATGTGTTGTCTTGTTGAAGTTTGTCATGCGAAAATTACATTTCGACTAAACAAATTTTTCAACCTGCCTTAATTAATATTTTTAAAAGGTTCATACTATTTTTTTTCTGTTCCCTTAATATCTTTATTCAAAAAATGCTTAAACCAAAATTGGTTTGTCTCTCTTATTGCATGAGCTCTTTTAGCTCCCCTTATTCCATGACGTTGACCAGGATAAATCATTAATTCAAAATTTTTATTCGCGTCGGTTAGTTTATCGACCAATTGAATTGTGTTCTGCATGTGAACATTATCATCCAAAGTTCCGTGAGTAATTCTTAGAAGACCTTTGTAATTATCAACATAATTTAAAACCGAGCCGGCTTCGTAACCTTCTGGATTTTCTTCAGGAGTATCCATGTATCGTTCGGTATAAACATTGTCATAAAGATGCCAATCAGTTACAGAAAAATCTGCTAAGCCGTGTGTAAAATAATTTGATCCTTTTGTAAGAGCTAAACAAGTAACATATCCACCGTAAGAACCGCCGGTAATACCAATCTTTGTAGAATCTACAAATGATTTTTCCTTTAACCAATTGACCGCGGTAATGTAATCGTGCATCTCCCATTTACCCAAGTTTCTATGCATTAGAGACATTCCATTTTTACCAAAATGTCCTGAACCACGGTGATCAACAGATATAATTATTATTCCTTCTTGAGCATAATATAAATCCGGTAATCTTGGAAAACTATTTCGAACGGATTGGCTGCCGGGTCCGCCATAAACTTTAAATAAAACAGGATACTTTCTTGATTCGTCAAAATCATTGGGTAAAATCCATCGAATGGGTAAATCAAATCCGTCTCCGCTTGGAATTCTGAAGAGTTCAGTTTTTGGTAATGCGTATTCTTCAAAAGTATTAAATTTCGAATTTCCTATTTCCCGAAGAAAACTTCCATCACTGTTATATAAATTAATTACTGCCGGTTGAGAAATGCTGTTGAAACTATCATAAAAATATTTTGCATTCGGAGAAATATTCGGACTATGACTTCCTTCATCTTTAGTTAATCGAACTAATTCGGTACCAGCAATTTTTATTTTGTATAGGTAATTCGCGGTAGACTCGTTTATCGAACCGGTGAAATAGATTTCTCTATTTGTTTCGTCAACATAAGAAATACTTTTTACCGCAAAGTCCCCCTCGGTTATAGTGTTAATCAAATTACCGTCATAATCATAATAATAAAGATGAGACCAACCGCTTATATCGGAACGGATAATAAAACCGCTGTTATCTTCAAAACAGTAAATGTCTTTGAAAAATTCTATCCAAGAGTTTTGTTTCTCATCATAGATTTCTTTTATCACCCCGGTAATAGGATCGGCTGAATAGATTTTCAAATTATTATGATCTCTATTTAGCCATTGAAATAATAGTTGTTCGCTATTTGTAGACCAGAAAGACCAAGCAACCATGTGATCATCATTTGAATCCACATCAATCCAAGAAATTTCTTTTGACCCGGTTGAAACAATTCCAAGTTTTACAACAGGTAAAGGATCACCCGCTTTGGGGTAATGTTCCCACTCCAAACTTCCGTGTTTTCCTCTCGAATTATAAAGAGGAAATTTCGGAACAGGCGAATCATCAAATCTTAAGAAGACAATATATTTGCTGTTAGGTGACCACCAAAATGCTTTGTATCTTCCAGCTCTTCCTAAAATTTCTTCATAATAAACCCACGATGCGTAACCGTTATAAATTACATCTGATGCATCGGTGGTCAACTGATATTCTTTACCTTCCGCAAGATCATAATAAAAAAGATTTCGCTCTTTTGTATAAGCGATATAGTTATTGTCGGGCGAAAAATTAGGATTGACTTCTTCGTCTTCATCAAATGTTAATTGCCGATATTCATTGTTGTCAATCCGGTAATAGTGCAAATTATTTTCTGTTGTAATAACCATAGCAGAATAATCATCGGAAATCTTATAATTGTTCTTAAGCTTAATATCTTCGGGGAGATTCTCCTCAATAAAATTGAAATCTATTAGAACTTCAGATTCACCGCTTGAGGCATTTACTTTTACTATTTGATGCAGACTGTCATCGACAATACTTTGAAGATAATTTTCCGAATCATACCAACCGATTAATGAAGGAGTAGTACCGATAATTTTTTCGCCTTTGTTTAAGAAGACTTGTTCATAAGTGAGTTTTTTATGTTGTGCTTCTGCAAGATTTGTAATAAAAAGTATCATACTAAATGAAATTAATAACATCCTAAATAGTTTCATCCTAATCTCCCTATTGTGTTCAAAGTAAACAGATAATTAAAGAAGTAACCAAAGTTAAATATTTTTGTTAATAGAATTGATAGAAAGCGATAACCACGATTGATAAATACTATTTTCTATTATTAGAAATTTCTGCCAGCAAAATCCCCGCAGCAACCGAAACATTAAGCGATTGGATTTTGCCTTTCATTGGAATGTGAACGAGGAAGTCACAGTTATCAGCTACAAGTTTACGAATTCCTTTTTCTTCGTTGCCCATGATTAATGCGATTGGTATTTTGTAATCTACTGAAGTATAAACCTGAGAGTTTTCGAGAGTTGAACCGACAATCCAAAATCCATTTTCTTTGAGAAATTTCATTTCTTGAACAAGATTTGTAACCTTTGCAATCTTTAAATGATTAATCGCTCCGGCTGATGTTTTTTCAACAGTTTCAGTTATTGGTGAACTTTGATGGGTTGTGATTAAAACTCCGTCAACGCCAAAACATTCCGCGCTTCTTAAAATTGCGCCGAGATTTTGCGGATCTTGAATTGAGTCAAGTAAGAGTATTAACGGATACTGTTTTTCTTTGGATGAGGTTATGATTTCTTCAACGGATGAAAAATTAAATTCGGTAATGTTTGCAATTACACCTTGAGTGTTATTTCCTTTTTCGAGCTGCTGGAATTTATGTGTGGGTAGTTCTGCAATTTTTATTTTATTTTTTTTTGCTTCGACTTTTAGTTCGTTATAAAAATTCCCCTTCGAACCAAATGGAATAAGGATTTGCTCAATCTCTTGTCCCGATTTTATTGCTTCAAGTACAGGTTTTCTACCGTAGATTTTTTTCATCACTTTTTACAATTATTTATTAGTGTAAATCTAATCAAAGACATACTTAGAATCATATTCTACTTCAAATAGCTTAAGAAACTTGATATATTCTTCTTCAAACGTTTGCTGCTTGTGATGTTCTTCTTGATTTATAATATAGTTAATAACCGAATCAATTTGCGATTTGGAATATGAAAAAGCTCCGAATCCTTTCTGCCAATTGAATTTGTGTTTAATAAATTTCTTTTCTTTAATAAAATTTGTTGAACTGTGTTTTATATCCCTAACGAGATCTGAGACGGTAATGTTCGGTTGCATTCCAACTAGTATGTGAATATGATCTATTGTACCGTTTACGGCAAAGGGTTTTTGATTTTTACTTTTCAGAATTCCGGAAATGTATTTAAATAGTTCTTCCCGGAAATGTTTTGATAGTACTTTTTCTCTTCCT
>DSBF01000529.1 GCA_011049495.1 Ignavibacteria bacterium | reverse complement strand
GCAGTTAACATGGTACGTCAAGAAAAGACAGAAGAAGTACACGAAAAAGCTGAAACAATTGCCGAAGAAAAAATTCTTGATTTATTAATTCCACCGGTGAAACGTCCGAATCAACCATCCAACACTTCTGTATCAACAGATGTAACGGATGAAACAGAAGCACTGCAAAACGAAAAGACACGCGAATGGATGAGAAAGAAGTTACAAAAAGGTGAACTTGATGAAAGAATGATTGAGTTCGATACAACACAGCCTGCGGTAGGTATGCAGGTTCTTGGTTCAGTTGGATTTGACGATATGGGCATCAACATTCAAGAACTTATGAGCAGTATGATGCCGAAGAAAAAGAAAAAAAGAAAAACAACAATAGCCGAAGCAAGAAAAATTATTGCTCAAGAAGAAGCGGCAAAGTTAATTGATATGGAAGCCGTGCAACGTGAAGCGGTTAAACGTGTTCAAGAATCCGGTATAGTTTTTATTGATGAGATAGACAAAATAGCAGGCGCTAAAAGTCAACAAGGTCCCGATGTTTCTCGCGAAGGAGTTCAACGCGACTTACTTCCAATTGTCGAAGGATCATCTGTAAACACAAAATACGGAGTTGTTAAAACCGATCATATTTTATTTATTGCATCCGGTGCGTTTCATGTTTCAAAACCATCGGATTTAATTCCCGAACTTCAAGGAAGATTCCCGATTAGAGTTGAATTAAGCAGTTTGAACGAAGAAGATTTCGTTAAAATTCTCACTCTTCCTCAAAATGCTCTTTTAAAACAATACACCGCAATGCTTAGCACAGAAGGGGTGGATATAACATTTAAAGAAGATGCAATTAAGGAAGTGGCAAGAACCGCCGCACACGTTAATGCTGAAGTTGAAAATATCGGCGCAAGAAGGCTTCATACAATTCTCACAACTTTATTGGAAGATATTTTATTCGATGTGCCGGATAAAAACACAGAGAAGAAATTTGAAATTACAGGTAAACTAGTCTTCGATAAACTCGATTCAATTGTTAAAGACAGGGACCTGAGTAAATATATTCTTTAATTGATTTTCACTTTACGTGGAAAAATTCGGGTTGTTTCAAGGCAGACAAAATTGAAGCGGCCCTTTTCTATCTACATACAGGAGGTATTAATGAAAAAATTTATGTTGATTCTCATTCCATTAATTTTTGTAGGATGCAGTTCTACTGAATTAGTAAACTTGGATACTGCAAAAGCTATTGTCCAGGATTATTATGAGAGCGGTCAATATGATATAGAAGTTACGGAAATAATAAATTCCACAATTAAAAAATTGGAAAAACATAATTTCCCCGAAAACTCTTTGGCAATATTCGATGTTGACGAAACAATTCTTTCAAACTATGCACATACAAAAGAAATCGGTTTCGGTTTCGAATGGCAGCTATGGGGCGAATGGATTCAAAGAGCCGATTGCGAAGTAATTCCTCAAACAAGAAGATTATATGATTGGCTTCTTGAAAGAAATGTCGGAATTGTATTTTTAACAGGAAGAAAAGATTACGAGTACGAAGCAACTATAAAAAACCTAAGCCAAGTTGGCATTATTACTTTTGACACATTAATTACACGTACCGAAAAAACAAATAAATTGCTCGCAGAAGAGTTTAAGGATTACGAAAGAAAAGTACTAACCGAGAAAGGATATAATATAATTTTATCAATCGGTGATCAGTGGAGCGATTTGGAAGGCAGCAACACTGGGTTAAGAGTAAAACTACCGAACTATCTTTACCTAATTGATTAGTAATATTGTAAAGCGATCATCCTTGATCGCTTGGCATTGAGCTTGCAAATAATTAAGTAGAGCGACGAAAGATCGTCGCTCTACAATAAATTATCAATATGTATCAAACCCACCGCCGCCGAATATACCGAACAATGCGGCACCAAAACTTAAAAATCCTATTACTGCAAATATTAGCGAAATCAATAATAAGATTCCCTGTATCATAAAATACATCTTAAACTTCTGCATCATTGTTACTAAGTGATAATAATTTCTACTGATTCGAGCTTCAGTAATTTGATTACCTGCTTGGAACAGCAATACACCAAGCCAAATCGGAAGCCAAGCTATAATTATTCCTACGATACTGAGAGCAACAAAAATTCCCATAATAATATTTACAACTCCAAGAAATTTTAGCCAGCCGACCATGTTTTCACCAACGGCTGCTATTTCATTCAAGTGACGAGATGCATCATCTTGTTGAGTATTAGTCTGTTCGTTTAAGTCCATTTTACCTCCTGTTTGTAAATGGAATAATTGCTGACAAGAATTTATGGAATATTTGTCTTATGAAGCAAGAAAAACCTTCTGAAAAAATCTCTTAAGGCTGAGGGCTTCAGCGCTATTTGTCTTTTGCTTATTGGGCTAAAGCCCCCGAGGTTATATAAATTGAGCTATCGGCAATAGAATCAAAACCATTTCATTAAATATTGCCGTCGGTTTTAACCGACGGAGAAAGAGAAACAAATAAACTTAAGGGCTTTAGCAGCATCTATTATTCAATAGTGAATTTTATGGATTGAATAAGCAAAGAGACTATAGTTCATTTGTCCTTATTAATACACTCCTCAAATTTCCTTATATTTGTCCTTTCAATTTTTCAGAATAAAGGCAAGAAATGAAGGTTAAGAATTTATCCGATATCCCCAAAGCGTATAATCCAAATGAAGTTGAAGACAAATGGTTCAAGTATTGGGAAGATCATAAGCTATATCATTCGGAAGTTGATGAAACAAAAGAGCCTTATACTGTTGTAATTCCTCCTCCGAACGTAACGGGAATGCTCACACTCGGACACGTTTTAAATAATACAATTCAAGATGTTTTTATTCGTTATAAAAGAATGCTTGGTTACAATGCATGCTGGGTTCCGGGAACCGATCATGCTTCAATTGCAACCGAGACTAAAGTTGTGAACTTCTTAAAAGAAAAAGGAATTGATAAACATTCACTTACCCGGGATGAATTCTTAAAACATTGCTGGGATTGGACCGAAAAATACGGCGGCATTATCATCAAGCAATTAAAAAAACTTGGCGTTAGCTGCGATTGGGAGCGCGAACGTTTTACAATGGATGATCACTATTACAAAAAAGTGATTGAAGCATTTGTAAAACTTTACAAAGAAGGATTGATCTACCGCGGTTATAGAATGGTTAATTGGGACCCCGCATCTAAATCGGCGATCTCTGATGAAGAAGTTATCTTCCGACAAGTAAACGGAAAACTTTGGTATTTCCAATATCCTGTTAAAGACAGTGATGTAAAATTAGTAGTTGCCACAACCCGACCAGAAACAATGCTTGGCGATACCGGCGTTGCTGTTAATCCAAGTGATGAACGCTATAAAGATTTAATCGGTAAAAAAGTTATTCTCCCTATTGTAGGAAGAGAAATACCAATCTTTGCAGATGAATATGTTGATAAAGAATTCGGAACAGGTGTTGTAAAAGTAACTCCGGCTCACGATATGAATGATTACGAAATGGCTCTGCGACACAACTTAGAAATGATTAACATTTTTAACGAAGATGCAACCACTAACAGCAATGTACCAGAGGATTTAAGCAATCTTGATAGATATGAAGTTCGTAAAAGAGTTGTAACTAAATTTGAAGAACTTGGTCTGCTTGAAAAGATAGAAAATTACACAAACAATGTCGGTTATTCAGAACGAGGCGGCGTTCCGATTGAACCGTATCTTTCGGAACAATGGTTTATGAAAATGGATACACTTGGGTCATCCGCTTTAAAAGTTGTTGATGAAG
>DSBF01000541.1 GCA_011049495.1 Ignavibacteria bacterium | reverse complement strand
TTATTATTGTAATCAGTCCGTAAAATATTAGCACGAATGCAAAGATTTTCATTGAATCGAGATTAGCTAACTCAAAAAAGTTAAACACAATAAGGAATCCCCCAAATGTTAACGATGACCCTATAGCGAATAAATTATTTTTCATTCAGCAACTCACTTTCTTCGGTCGGAATTAAAAATCCAACAACAAAATATAATACTGTGGTAGCACCAAGAGTTATAAACGATAAAAGAATAAATGAGACCCTAACAATATTAACATCCGTATTCATATAACGAGCAAATCCTTCGCATACACCCAGCAGTCTTCTCTGCTTAATTGGTCGACTTAATTTATTTGGTTTGATTACTTCTTTCTGAAAGTCACTTTTCTTTCCATAACTTATCACGAAAAAACCGATGCCGAATAAAAGAAAAGCAAAAAATAAATTGCTGTTATAATTTACCGATGCAATTATCTTAAAGAGACCAAACGAAGGAATCCAGAAATATACTCCTACGGCTATCAATGTAAATCCCCACAATTTCGAGGATTCAATATTTCGAAATATACCTTTCCCTTTTTCAGTTGGATGATTCGGAATAAGAAAAGCGCAAATTAGATAAAAGATAATTCCCCAGCCCCCCAGCAAAGCGGTGATTACGAATATTATTCTAACAAGTACCGGACTCACATTAAAGTATTCTGCAATACCGCCGCAAATTCCAAGCAGTATAAAATTATAAGGAGACCTATAAAGTCT
The DNA here is from genome assembly GCA_011049495.1 of Ignavibacteria bacterium. Taxonomy (GTDB): domain Bacteria; phylum Bacteroidota; class Ignavibacteria; order Ignavibacteriales; family Melioribacteraceae; genus SURF-28. Next base: position 3,067 of record DSBF01000541.1, on the reverse strand, counting down.
TGGACGCGAAGGAATCAAGGATTGATTGTTTTGATGATTTTTCTGTTCATCATTTTCAAAATTGTTTTGTTGATTTATCATCAGGGGAAATTATATTTGAAAAATTAAGTGGATAATGGTTTGGCATATTCTCTTGTAGTAATTGTTCTTCTTTCGGTAACAATTTTATCAACACGGGTATCGTGTATATCGGTTTCGATGTAATCAAAAATCTGTAATTCGTAAGCAAGTGCAATTTTAGGTGCAAAAGTTTTCTTTAATAGTTTATCGTAGTAACCTCCGCCGTAACCAACTCTTTGTCCGTGTACTGAAATTGCAAGTGCGGGAACAATTACAAGATCTATATCGCTTAAATCTTCGTCGATACCAACATGCGGTTCAAGATAACCCTCGCTATTTCTTACGAGGTATTCCCAACCAATAAAATTAAACCGGTTAAAAGTTTTTGTTCTTTTATTTAGTTTAGGAATTACAATTACTTTTCCCCATCCTTCCATATAATTTATTAGCCGCCTTGTATCAACTTCGCCGGGTCTGCTTGCAATATAACAATGTATGGTTTTTGCATAAATGAATTCATCCAGCGCGGAAAGTCTTTCTATTATCAACTGAGTTTTACTTGCAATATCTATTGGTGTTAGTTCACTTCGTCTTTGAACTACAATTTTTCTCGCTTCCGATTTGGGGATAAGAGTTTTCAAAGTTATCCGGTTTCTTATTAGATAATTGTTAATATATAAAAGAGAAGTCTTATTACAAAGTTTTGGAATTTTATCAACACATAAACTGATATGAAAATTTATTAAAACCCCAAATCATTACATGTAATTAATAAAATATAGTGTAAAAAAAAATTTTTTCATAATTTTCGTATAACAATGAAGCCATTAGGTACGCAACATATAGCCGAGTTTCTGAATTGTAAAAAAAGTCTTCTCAATAATCCCGAACAACTTGAAAAGCTGTTAATGGCGGGAATTAAAAAATCCGGTTTACATTACGAGAAGATCATCAGCCATAAATTTAATCCGCTCGGTGTTACAGTCCTTGCAATTATCAGTGAATCACATGTCGGCATTCATACATATCCCGAAGCCGGACACATTTCAATCGATGTTTTCACCTGTTCCGATGCAAAAAAACAGATTAAACTTATTAAACATCTTAAAGAAAACCTCAAACCTCGCAAAGTCATAATGACTGAAATTCAACGAGGAAATCCGTTGGAAATACGCGAGCCTCATTGGATCACTTCCAAGTCCGACTGCGGTTTCGAAGTTAGATACCATGTCAAAAAACATCTTTACAAAAAGAAATCAAAATTTCAGATGATCGATATAATTGAGAATGAAAATTTCGGTAAAATGTTATTTCTTGATAAAGATCTTCAGATTTCCGAAAGAGATGCTCACATCTATAACGAGGCTTTGGTTAAACCTATTAAAAAATCAAAAAGGAATATCGGAAATGCCGCGATACTTGGCGGGGGTGACGGTGGTATTCTTTATGAAATTCTAAAACTCAATCCCGAAAACGTTACACTGGTTGATATTGATGAACAAGTTATAAAAGCCTCTAAGAAACATTTAAGCAAAATTTGTTATGAAGCTTTTGCTGATCCGCGTGTTGATGTGATTGCCGGCGATGCAATAAAATTTATCGAGAGCAGTAAAAAGTTTGATGCAATTGTATATGATTTAACAATGCACCCCGAAGCATTTACAAAAATTAGCCGGTCACTTTATTTAGAAGACTTATTCATTAAAATAAAATCCCGCTTAAACAAAAAAGGAATTGTTACTTTACAAGTCGGTTCAGAGTATGATAAGGAAACTTTAAAACTTGCTAAAAGAATTTTGAGAAAGCATTTTATCAATCCGAAATATCAAAAGATATTTATTCCTTCCTTTTGTGAAACGTGGATATTTGCTTCTGCAAGAGTTCAATGATTTTTGTAACTAAATTTCCACAACTAATTTAATCCTAAGAGATAATTATGAGAGATCAATTTTTAGACGAGGCTTTAAAAGAAGCAAAAAAGGGTTTGGAAGAAGGGGGCATCCCAATCGGTTCTGTTTTGGTAATCGACGGAAAAATTGTAGGAAGAGGTCATAATAGAAGAGTACAAAAAGGAAGCGCGGTTCTTCATGCCGAAATGGATTGTTTGGAAAATGCAGGAAGATTGAAAGCAAAAGATTATCAAAGAGCTATTCTATATTCAACACTTTCCCCTTGTGATATGTGCAGCGGGGCGGCTTTGCTTTATAAGATTCCTAAAATTATCGTCGGAGAAAACAAAACCTTTAAAGGTCCCGAAGATTATGTCCGCTCATGCGGTGTTGATGTTGAAGTTATTAATGACGAAGAGTGTATTCAATTAATGGAACAGTTCATTAAAGATAAACCCGAACTTTGGAACGAAGATATAGGCGAGTGAATCTTTTTATTTTTTGCTGTATCTAACTCATCAATATTTTCAATTTCCAAAGGATAAAAATGGCTCAGAATAAAGCATTTATTAAACAGTTACAAGGTATAACTTTTGCCGGGAAAACGGATTCAAATAATTGGGTTATGATGGATGGTCCCGAAGATTTTGGCGGAAGCAATGCCGCAATTAGACCAAAAGAATTATTGTTATTAAGCCTCGGCGGATGTACAGGTGCGGATGTTGCGTCAATTCTACAAAAGAAACGAATAAAACTTGACGGCTATGAAATGAATTTGACAGCCGATGCAACCGAAGATTACCCGCAAGTTTATACAAAGATTCACATCGAGTATATTTTTTACGGCGAAGATATTCCGGCAAAAGATGTAGAAAGAGCTATTGAACTTTCGCAGACAAAATATTGCGGCGTAACTGCAATGCTAAGCAAAGCAATGGAAATAACTCATTCGTATAAAATTCTGAAAAGTAAAGAAGAGAAATCAAATTAGGTTAATAACTCACCTTACGCAAAGACGTTATTACCTTAAAGGTTACTGTTTTCAGACCATTCAGGTAACTTAATTTTAGCCTATTAATGCAACATTGAAGGTTAAAAACAAGCAACCTTCAATGTTT
>DSBF01000444.1 GCA_011049495.1 Ignavibacteria bacterium | reverse complement strand
TTATAGAATAATCTGTAGAATGCAATCTTATCTCCGATTTCTTCAACAAGTTTTCTCTTTAGCTTATTTGATGCAAGTATCGAATGAGAAAAACCGAATAAAACAAAAAGAGAAAAAATTATGAATGCATCAATTAGAAGTGTCATAACTCTTTACGAAGTCGTGCTACAGGCAGTCTCAGTTGTTCTCTATACTTTGCAACGGTTCTGCGTGCGATATGAATTCCTTTATCTTGGAGCATCTTTGAAATTTTTTCATCGCTGTAGGGTGATTTTTTCGATTCGCTTTCGATTATTTCTTTTATAAGTTCTTTTATATGCTTGTTGGAAATATCATCGCCCGAATCGGTGGTTAAACCTTCGCTGAAGAAATATTTTAATTCATGAATACCTTGCGGACTTTGAACATACTTGCCGTTAACAACCCTGCTTATTGTTGAAATATCCATTCCAATTTCATCGGCAATATCTTTGTAAATCATCGGCTTAAGATGTTTGGGACCGCTTTCAAAAAAGTGATACTGTTTTTCCAGAATGGCGCGCATTATTTTCATTAATGTATTTCTTCTTTGTTGAATTGAAGCAATAAACCATTTAGCCGATTCAAATTTTTCGCGTAAGAACTTATGTGTTTCTTTATCGCGTTCGTTCATTTTTCTTCTTCGCTTATTGGAATCAATCATTTCTAAATAAGTTTGACTGATTGTAACCGAAGGCATCGATTTATCGTTAAGTGTAACGATGTAATTATTCTCAACTTTCTCAATCAAAAAATCCGGTGTTATTTGATTCGATTCAACTCCATCTATATTCCCTTCTCCGGGTTTGGGATTTAGTTTTTGAATTAGATCAAGAGTAGATCGAAGCGTAGTGCGTGTTAAATTCATTTCCTTTTCAATTATGTCGAAACGCTTATTGACGAATTCCTTATAGAAATCGGATAGAATTTTTTCGGCGAGATAAGAGTAATACGGATCATAAGATGAATTGCGGATTTGTATAAGCAGACATTCTTGTAAATCTCTTGCGCCAATACCTACCGGTTCCAATGTTTGAATAATGCTTAAAACTTTTTCGCCTTGTTCAAGTGTTACGTCAATTTCTTCGAAGAGTTTCAGTTCTTTAATAATCTTTTTCAAATCGGCTTTAAAGTAACCGTCTCTATCTAAACTACCGATAATATTTTCGCCGATAATAACTTCTTCATCCGAAAGATCGAGCATGTTGAGTTGTTCAACTAATTGTTCGCGTAAAGTTGTTCTTTGAGGGGCAATAGGTTGTGTTTGTTCATCATCACGGCTGCGGTTTAATCTATCGTTATCAATATCAACGTCGTTCATATAATCTTCAATTTCAAATTCATCGGCTGAGCTATCGTAATCATCTTCTGTATCTAAAGAATCTTCCGGAGTTTCCTCTTCTTCTTTTAATTCAAGTTCTTCATCAAGAACTTCTTCTAAAATAGGATTTAGCTCAAGCTCGGTTTTTATTCGTTGTTCGAGCGCAAAGGTATTAAGCTGCAGCAACTTCTGATATTGAATCTGCTGAGGAGAAAGTTTCTGTTGTAATGCGAATTTTTGTTGTAATGATAGCATAACTTATTTATCTAAAAATTTCTTTGCTTGTTCAAACCATTGATTACCGTATAGTCTTTTCAACGAGTCTTTGCAAAATTCCAAAATTGTTAAATTAGTTTTTTCTCCTTTTTCAACAGCGGGAGAACACTCGCTGTAATTTTCGTAACGTAAAATGTCACCACCAAAAGAAGCAACACGAATCGGGAATAAATGACACGAAATTGGTTTTTGAAAGTTGATTTTTCCATCAGTGTATGCTTTTTCGATGCCGCATCTTGCAATTTCGTTATCGAAATAAACAAATACACAAGCCTTATTGTCAACACTCTGTGTCATTAACTGTCCGTAATTTTCAACCCAAAACCCGGTTGTTTCAATCTCATCAATATGTCGCTTTGGAAGATACTCTTTTATTATATGAAGTTTACCGTTTATCTTATCAATTTCTTTTTGAGTAATTGGTGCACCGAAGTCGCTTTCCATTGTACAGCAAGCGCCCTTGCATTTTTCAAGATCGCATGTGAATTTAACCTCAAATATTTCGGGATTTATCACAATGTCGTCTATTTCAACAAAATTTCGTCTCATTATCCTATTAAAAATTGTGGGCGAAAGATAACAATTTTGCGTTTGTTTATAAAGAAATTAGCATCTTATATATTATTAAATAAATGGTTTTGAAATGGAATTCGAAAACAAAACAATACTTCTTACCGGGGCATCAACAGGGATAGGTGAAGAAATTGCAAAAAAGCTTGCCATGATTAACTGCAGACTGATCTTACTTGCACGCAGGACAAATTTAATTGAAGAATATCTTTCCGAGCTTAACAACATACGAGCTGATATTGATGTCATCCAATGTGATGTTGCGAAGAAAGACTCTGTTTATGAGAGTATGATTAAGATTAGGAGTAAGATTAAGAGCAAGATTCAGGGCATGAGTAAGAATAAAAATAATATTGATATCGCAATACTTAATGCCGGAATAAGTTACAGAACAGATATAACCGAATTTAATTCTAAACACGCCGAAGAAATTTTTGGTGTGAACGTAATGGGAATTATTTATTGGGTTGAACAGCTATTACCCGAAATGATGGAAAGAAAAAATGGAATGATTGTAGGAGTTTCGAGTTTGGCGGACAGCCGCGGTCATGCTAAAAGTGAATTCTACTGCGCAAGTAAGGCTGCCGCCACAAAAATTCTTGAGGGTCTTAGAGTTGAATTACATTCATACAACATAAAAGTAGTAACAGTTAAACCGGGATTCGTAGAAACTCCGATGACATCAAAAAATAAATTTAAAATGCCGTTATTAATGAAACCCGAAAAAGCTGCGGATATAATTTTACGAGGAATTGAAAAAGAAAAACCGGTTATTGCTTTTCCAATGCCGATTGTCTTTGCATCATGGCTGGGCGGAATTTTACCGAGTAGAGTTTATGAGTTTTTTGCGAAGAGAGTAAAAGTTAGATAACCATTTTATTAACTAATGAGTTTTTATTGGGGACTAAAAAACAAGAACAAATTTTTTTCGAAATTCACTCCGACATACCGCGTGAAGGTCCCGGTAATTTTGAATCGACTAAAGCAGCTTTTTCATTATTAACCGAATTGCCTGAGAAACCAATTATTCTTGATATCGGATGCGGACCCGGTAAACAAACATTTGATCTTGCTAAAATCTCAAATGGTATAATTACGGCAATAGATAACCATCAGCCTTACATAGATCAGTTAAACAAAAAAGCTGCCGAACTTAACTTATCATCAAAAGTTTTAGGTATGCTTGGCGATATGAACAATCTTCAATTTGATGAAAACACATTTGATATTATTTGGGCTGAGGGTTCAATTTATTTAATGGGAATCGGTAAAGCGTTATCACTTTGGAAAAAATTTCTTAAACCAAACGGCTATATAGTTTTTAGTGAACTCTGTTGGTTTAAAGATGATCGTCCGGATGAAATTGAAAACTATTGGCATTCTTTCTATGGACAAATGAGTACCATCGATTCTATAATAAAGTTTTTAGCTAATACGGATTATAAATTTATCGGCAGTTATGTTTTACCTGATAGTTCTTGGTGGAATGATTATTACTCACCTCTTACAAATAGAATCAATACACTGAAAAAGAAATACTCTACCGATAAAGAAGCACTACAAATTTTGGAAAATGAATCGCTTGAAATGGGAATGCACAAAAAGTATTCTGCTTATTACGGGTATTCGTTTTTTGT
>DSBF01000203.1 GCA_011049495.1 Ignavibacteria bacterium | reverse complement strand
GTTATAATATCACTTACCATGGACCTTTATAGATATCATAATCCTTCCTTCGGTAATTTTTTCTATAAAATTTTCGGTTTTCTTTTACGTGAGCATGAAAAAGATCATGACAAGCGAAATCTCAACGGGGCAACTTATGTCTTAATTGCAGCCGTATTAACAGTGCTTATTTTCCCTAAAGTTATTGCCGTTACGGCATTTGCAATATTAATTATTAGTGATATTTCCGCTGCATTAATTGGACGCCGCTTTGGTAAAATTAAATTTCTTTCAAAAAGTTTGGAAGGAACTTCTGCTTTCTTCATCACGGCTTGTATTGTTATTTTATTAGCTCCAAAGGTTGCCGGTTTACCTGTTGAATATCTTATTGGGTTTACTGCCGCATTTATTGGTGCAATTGCGGAAAACATTTCTTTCGGTTATGCAGATGATAATTTAACTGTTCCCCTTTCGATTGGAATAACCATGTGGGTATTATATATGGTTCTACTCCCGAATTTAGATTTAGTATTAAGCGGAGTTCCTAATTGAGAAACTTTATTTTTCCATCAATGTATAAACAGTCAAACAAACCTAAGAACACTATGAAAGCTCGATACACTTTACTTTTTATCTCTTCAATTATTATTTCAAGTTTATTTTTGCAATCATGTGATGCAAAAAAACCGGCTGTCGGTGAAGAAGACCTAATCTATGTTGTTGCCGATTCGTCTGAATATTATGAATTAGAAGCCGCACTTCTTCAAGTGTTCGGAAAAATAATTTATACACCCCAACCTGAAAATTTGTTTGATATTAAAAGAGTAAGTGTAAACAGGCTTGACGAGGTGAAAAACAAAAAGAATATTATTATAACGGCTCCGTTAAATTCCGGTTCGTACACATCCCAATACATCAATTCTATTCTTGATTCAACCGTGAAAAATATGATTGAATCGGAAAGTGATTTTGTAATTAACAAATATGATATGTGGGCTCGCGACCAACTTGTTAGTATACTTACTGCCCCCGATATCGAAAAGTTAAATCAGCAAATATTGACTAATCATGAAAATCTACTTTATTATTTTCAAAAAATATCGGATAAAAGATTATTTCAAAGTTTATACAACGAGAAGTATGAGCAAAAAGATATTGAAGCAAAACTGCTAGACCAATATGGCTGGATTATTTATGTACAAGCAGATTTTTTACTTGCACAAGATAGTCCCGAAGATAAATTTGTGTGGTTAAGACGTGCACCGGGTACCGATATGGAAAGATGGATATTTGTTCATTGGATTGATGATGCATCCCCGAATTTTTTAGAAAAAGACTCTATCTATGCGCAAAGAAATAAAATGACCTCAAAACATTTTGTTACAATAGATAATTCTTCACGTGTTGAAATTGCGGACAGCTATATCAGTACGAAGGAAGTAAATTTCTTAGGAAGATATGCTTTGATGACTCAAGGTTTGTGGCGTATGGATGATAAATCAATGGGCGGTCCTTTTATTAATTATACTTTCTATGATGAAGCTTCGAAGAGAATTTATATGCTGGACGGGTCAATATATGCTCCGAAGTATTATAAGAAGAGATTACTGCAGCAAGTTGATGTTTTACTTCAGTCATTTATGACAAAAGATCAATTATCGGAAGATAAAATTGATGATTTACTTAGTCGGTTGAAATAATTATAAAAAATTATTTTAGTTAAATCATACTTTAGAATCTGTAAGATATTCCAACCAAGTATGTTTTATCCGGTATATTTGTATTAGAATTTTTTATCCCGAAATGAATATCTACAGGAATCTTTTCTTTAAACTCCCGAATTTTATTTACGTACGAGTCTTTTTCGGAATTTAATATTCTTTGAATTGATGATTTTGTAGAATCTGTGTCTTCTTCGTCAGAAGTAAATTTCTTATATAATGTGTAACCGACTATTGCAGCAACCGTTACACCTGCAATGATGTATATAGTATCGTCGCTACCACTATCTGATGATGTGGAAGTACCCCCGCCTCCCGGTTTATCTGCAGATATTTTGAAAGGTACTTGGGCTTGAGTGTTATTATAGGAAGATAAATTAAATCCAAGTACAAATACTATGAGTATTATTGAAATACTTTTGCTTAATGATTTCATCTTCTATCCTAAATTTTTGTTACCAATATATAAAATTAGTTCACATCAACAAGGCGAAAATTATTATAATAATTGACTCATCTGCTCTACTATAGATTGAGGAATTCTTTGTTCTGGATAGTCATTTATCAACTTTAAATAAATATTTTTCGCCTTTTCGATTTCATTGAATTGAATTTCATAAGCAATACGGTAAACCATCATGTTTGCTATAAATCTTCTTATTGTACTTTCATAATGCCCTGGATTTTCACTAAATCTAATATTTACTAAAGTCGGATCTGCTTTTACATATTCGGATGGTGTATTAACAACTTTGAAAAACAATTCCATCGGTACAAGTGAAAAACCTTGTGGTAACTGGAATTCACCTCTCTGCATTTCATTTTGAAATAATTCGGGAGTAATATAGAAATCTCTCTCATTAATATTCTTTTCAACTAAAGCAGTCATTAAAGCTCTATAATTTCTTTCAAGGAAATTAGGATCAAATGGCTCGTCTCGTTCAAACGGCTGCAGAGCTTTTATGAATGATACTATTTCGGGCTTAACATTGGCAATAACTTCCGGCATATTTTTTTCAAGCTGAACAAAATACCAGGAACGGCGCAATAGTTCCTTGTCAATAATATTTACATCGTCACGGTATCGTTCCACATATTGAAAATAATAACTCGGCGCGATAAGATAGTCCCACATATAACTAAATATTATACTTCCGTTTTCAGATAAATCAAGAACAGTTTTTGTGTAATCTTCAAATGCATATATTCTGCTTTGATCTACTTTTGAATAATTGAATGACAGCATAATAACCGGTACTAACAACAAAGAAAAAATATACTTCGTAGAAATTCTTTTTATAAAATAAATTAAAATTCCTATTGATAGAAAAATCAATGAGATATAAGCTAAAAGAAAATATGAGTCGATATCTGCTATATCATAATTAATTGAATAAAGGAGTGTCGCTGCAAAGTTTATAATGAAAAAAGAAAATATAATTTTTGAAAATCTATATAAATATGGAATGCCTATAAGAGAAACTATTAAACCAACATAAGCTAATTCAGAGGGCAACGTGCTGATAAAATATTCAAATTGTTTTTTGGCGGCTTCAATTGATGAAAATATCCAAACTTGATATTGCTTTCCGCTTACATGACGGAAAAACCTCTCCCAATCAACAGGATTCCCCCAATTTAGTACTGGGTCTTGTGAGGCTCTGATGGGAAGATATAAATACAGTAAAACTAATATTGGTGTGAATATGAGCAGCATCTTAAGAACAATAATAAATGCAGATTTATTAAATCCGTTTTTATGAAAAAACAAAAATGCAATTCCGGGAATTATCAATATTGTTGTCATATGATTGGAAAAGCCTAATGCGAGAAATACAGCGGTTGAGTACCAATATTTTATATCACCGGTAAAATATGCTTTTACCGTAAACAAAAGAATAAAACTCAACAATAAAAGATGTAGGGAATAAACTTCAACGGAAGTACTTTGGAACCAAAATGTTTTGCTCAACCCAATCATCCAACCGGTTGTAATTGAGATTATCATTTTCTGACTTTCACCTAATTCAATAGAGATAATTTTCTTTTTCTTCTTCTTAGAGTTATCGTCGGTAAATTCGAAATTATTTATAACGAAGTATGTTAGCTTTATTAAAATGTAAACTGACAATGCACAATATAC
>DSBF01000307.1 GCA_011049495.1 Ignavibacteria bacterium | reverse complement strand
GGTTAGTTGAGGTCGTTAATTAATTTTAGTTTCTGTTTTCATCAGTTCCCCTTACTTTTTTAATAGATCAATACTTCGAGTTCTGGATTGTAATCTTGCTTTTCTCCCGATAAATAATCACGGATATTAGCAAGTCTGCTAAATATAACCCGGTTTAATGCTTCATAGGATCGCTCAAAATCATCTCTACTACTTAATACACCAATAGAGTTCTCGATGATCATTAGTTCCCCGATTGTTGTTTCGATGGCTTGCACCATGTCTTTTCTTGTATATTCCGAGATGACAAGATTATTTTTCTTCTTTGATCGCGATATTTTTGCTTCTGACATCTTTCCTCCGTTTTTATTGGGTTGTGGACTAATTATGTTTTTAGTTTCCTTAATTTCTTGTCCAATTCAGCATTTTCCTTCTTTTTTTCATCAAGCATATTCAGCAAATAAAGATGTTCTTCCGCCGGTGATTTGAATTCCTTCGGATAATCCGGGTGGCGTTCGTGAAACTTCTGCACCTTTTCCTCAATGGTCATTTCTTTTACTTTTTTCGATTTCATAGTGTTACTCCTTTTGTTTAGTTATAGTTTATCAACCGCTTTACGCAAGTCGATTAATTGAATTGACAGATAATTTCTTTCGGTAACAGAGAAAGAGGAATGTCCTAATAGTTTTTGAACGTGGATAGGATTAGCCCCTTTCTTAATAAGTTCTGAACCGAAGCTCCCTCGTAGGTTATGAAAATGAATTAAAGTTTTTTCACCAAAAGTTTCACGTGCTGCTTTCTTAAATTTCTTAGAAATATATTCTCCGCTTATTCTGCATCCCCTTTGTCTGAAAAGATAATCGTCTCGATTCATTGAAATTACTTTTGGAATATTCTTTTGAATAATCTCATAAGTCTTTTCGTTAATAGGGATGATCCGGCTCTTCATATTCTTAGTTCTAAATGAACCGGAATTCTGAACAGTAATAGTGAGTTCCTTCATATCAATCCAGCTTAACCGGGTATTTGTTATTTCAGAAAGTCGCATACCCGTGTTATAAGCAAAGATGTAAATGTCTCTCAGAATTTGTGAAGGTTCATTTACAAGTATTTTTTCAAACTCAATTTGATCGATGTAAACATTTTCTTTGCGTGCTGGTTTAGGAATCTTAATTCTTGTGAATGGATTTTCGTAAAGGAAACCAAGTTGGACTGCTCTATTCATTGCAGAACTTATGATCTTATGAAAGGTGTAAGCTGAGTGAGGTGATTTCTCTGAAAGTTCCAAAAGAGATGTTTCTACAGTTTGCGGATTAATATCTGTTAATCGAGTATCATCCTCGAATACTGTCGCAAGAAACCGGAAAGCTGATCTAACTGAATTTTTATAACCGGCTGATTTTGTTGTATCGACAAATTGTAGATAATTTTTTCGGAATGTTCCAAGTGATGTTGGTTTAGTTCTTTTTTCATCTCTTAATCTTTCCTTTAGAGATGCAAGTTTTTTTAGTGCTGATGATTTTCTTTTTTCTCCGGTTGAGATTCGTTTTATCTCATTGCCGAAATCATCAAAAATTTTGATATAAAAAATACCGTTTGAACGCTTAAAGAGTCTCATTGTAGATTCCTCTTAGCGTCCTCTGATTGCTCAAGAAAATTACTTTTTAGGTGATACCGGAATTGATACCGGAATGGTATCACTTTTGGTGTCAGCTTAAATTTTGAATCAATTTAGTTGAAATCAGAAGTTTGGTTTTGGCGTGGAAATTAAAATTCCTTCGAGCCGACTATCGGAGTTGAACCGATGACCTATTCATTACGAATGAATTGCTCTACCAACTGAGCTAAGTCGGCTTCTAAAAGAACTTAATCGAACTTATTTTTTCTTCTTATGTCTGTTTTTTCTGAGTCGTTTTTTACGTTTGTGAGTTGCCATTTTATGACGTTTTCTTTTTTTACCGCTTGGCATTCAAACACCTCCTACATATTCGTATGATTATTAATTAATTCTTTTGCTTTATTTGCTATATCTGATGCGGGATTCAATTGAATCGCTTTATTCCACCACTCAACAGCTTTTTCTAAATTGTTCATTGTATAATTTACAATACCTAAATTAAAATGGGCAATTTGATGTCTTGGATTCAACTCAACGCCTTTCATCATTGATGAAATTGCATTATCAAAATCGTTCATGTCAAAATAACAAACACCCATATCAACCCAAACATCAGCTTCATCACCATGATCATTTAGATATTGTTTATACCATTTTATTGCTTCTTCTTTAAATCCGGAGTCTCCAAGTAAATGTGCAAGATGCAGTATCGACTGGTGATCTGCCGGATTATTTGCAACTCTATCACGCAGAGCATTTATTTCTTGAAGTTTACTTAAATCTACTCCGCTATGAAAATCCTCCATTGACTGTTGAGGAAATGAAGTTGCTTTAGGCTGGTCAAATACCCCCGACATATAAAGCATTGCGCCGCCCAAAATAATTAGTCCCAATACTGTATAAGCAAGAATAGTGGAATTTACAGTAAGACTCTTTTCTTTTTTCTTATCGGGTTGACTCTTTTGTTTGCTTTTTTTCTCTGATGCTACTTTTGATGATTGCGATTTCTCTTTGCTCATCTTTTCAATTTGAAATTTTGCACCACATTCAATACAAAACTTTGCATTTGTATCATTTTCGGTACCGCAAACATCGCAGAGTTTCAGTTCCATATTTTTTGATTCAACACTGATAACTTTTTCTCCTGAGTACTATTTTTTTTCCTTTTCTTTCATGCCTTTATCAACAGCGGACTTAAAATCCTTAGAAAATTTAAAGACGGGAACAAAATGTTCTTCAACAAAGACTTTTTCCCCTGTTCGAGGATTTCTGGCATACCTCGAATTTTTCTTTTTGACTTTATAACTACCGAATCCCCGGATTTCAATTCCATTACCTTCCTTCAAAGAATTGATTACCGTATTTAGAAATCCTTCAATTATAGCTTCAGTTTCCAATTTAGTTAACCCGGTTCCGGAAGCTACTTTCTCTACGATGTCGGCTTTTGTCATGTTGACCCCAAATTTTTGCCATTTTTTATAATTAGAGCTTAGAAAAATATCAAAAACTCGCATAAAATCAAACTACAAATCGCTATAATTTATTGAATTATAATAACTTACTCAGATTTATTTCATAGCACATTTAATTCTCATTATGACACATAGTCTCAATCTTAAACTTAGCAAATGTTGATTTGGGATTATTAAGGCAACAATTTTCTGGTATACATCTTGTCTAATTAAGTTAGTTAATTTAAGACAAGGTTTAGAATGTCACTCGTACCTATATTATATACCAGCATAATCTTATTCTCAATTCTGATGATTGTGATTATCTCAATCTCGTATATAGCGTATAAAGTTAGAAACAGGGATAATCAGAATAGAGAAACGAAAATTAGTTCATATAGATATCAGCCAACATCGCAAGAATTTCCAATTAGAAGAGATTATCAACTGGCTGTGGTTAGAGTTGTTCCTTCTATAAAACAACCGGAACTAAGAAAGACTCAAGTGCCTCTATCACAAACACGAAGAACAACAGTATTGAATAGTACAGACTTCTCAGAGCATAAAAAGGAATCAAGATATCGAGAAGAAAGACAAAGCAATTTTACCCGTACAAACGGCGGTTCATACAGAAACAGAATTGAAGTGCTTAACAAACTTCAACCGACAGAATCACCAAAAGAAAAATTTACCGTAAACGGCTCAGGTTCAATTGCTCTTCCAAAGTATTACGAAAATTTCAAAGCGATTCATTATTATTCCGATGATGATGAAGAATATTTATACAAACCTTCGCAATAT
>DSBF01000570.1 GCA_011049495.1 Ignavibacteria bacterium | reverse complement strand
AGTTACCTGGTACGATTCAGCTTCAAAAGCAGGTTCAGAGAATGAAGCTTTGATTTGGATTACGTTAAAAGAAAACTCAAAACTGGTTCTTCCGAACTTGACCCAATTGGTTGAGATGAAACCCGAAAAACAAGATGATAAAGTCGTGCTCGATTGTGAAAAGCTAAAAACAAAAATTACTGAAGTAAAGGCTGAGATTGAAACAATCGAAATTGTATTTAATGAAAGTTCAATGACAATTGAAAATGAGCCGGAAAATACAACAATCAAAAGCCTTTGAGAAAATATTTATTTGGTATATTTATGACTTTTTATGCGCCACTTTTACATTTTCGCTTCGGGATAAATACATAAAAAGTCATGAAAAATATACATAGTAAAATATTGAATTATCTGGAAGAAGAAAGTATCGATATATTCTTCAAAAGAGATATCATGAACCAGATGAATATAAACACGGATGATTTTGAGAGAGGTTTTAGGTGGCTTGTTCAGAAAATGCATGTTGTTAATATAGAAAAAGGCAAATACCGGCGCCGGCATTTTACCGATGAAAATGTGATTGCCTGTTTTATGTCGCCTGACGGTGGCATAGCATATTGGTCGGCATTGAACGCACATGGGTTAACCGAGCAGTTCCCAAATAAAATTTTTGTGCAAAACAGCCGGCGCAGGGGCGAGCGTTCGGTATTCGGTATCGGTTCTCCCTTTCAATTTGTAAACGTAAAACCCCAAAAGCTTGTGGGATATAAAACAATGGGGTATGGCAATCATGCCTGGTACATGACCGATATTGAAAAAACCATCGTCGATTGTTTCGACCTGCCGCAACATGCCGGTGGATACAACGAGATTATTAAAGCTTTCAACAGAGCCAGTTTAAACGCCCGTAAGATGGCAACCTATTGTAAAGCGGTAAACAATATTGCGGTTACAAAACGGCTTGCCTATCTCGCGGAGTTGCTAAATAAACCTAAAATGGATTATTTTCTAAACTATGCCACAGATGTATGTAATGAAAAATACAATCCTTTTGATGCGAGCTTGCCTGCAAAGGGGAAGTATCTTAACAGATGGAGGCTGATATTAAATATGGATGAAGGTGAGATTCTTGAAATAGCAAATTCTTTATAATGAAATGATTAAGCAAAAAGAAATCGTAGAAATAGCAGCCAGAAAACAAGTCCCCAAAACAACCATCGACAAAGACTGGGTACTGGGACATTTCCTGAGTGCTATGTTTTCTTTTGCTGACGTGCGGGATAATTTTGTATTTAAAGGCGGAACCTGCCTGCACAAATGCTTTATTAAGGATTACCGCTTTTCGGAAGACCTCGACTTTACACTTCTTGATGCCGGCTTTGATATTAGCAAACCGTTTATCAACAAGATAATGAAGAAAGCATCGGAAGAATCCGGGATTCAGTTTCATCTTGCTGATTTCTATGAACAACAATCGGAAAATATTCCGCAGGGATATAAAGCAATAATCAGGTTCTGGGGAGCAGACCACAATCCCAATCAACGGCCTTTACCGCCTTCGCGTTGGCAAACAAGCATAAATGTTGATATCAGCTTTTCTGAAAAACTATTTTTGCAAGCTGTAGAAAAAGATATCATTCATCCATATTCTGATGCTAATTTAATTAGGAACAGTGCAGTGTGTTATGATTTTACAGAAATACTTTCTGAAAAAATCAGAGCCCTGAAGCAAAGAAATCGTCCCCGTGACGTATACGATGTTTGGTATCTGAGCAAATCGACAGATTCATCTTTCCCCGGATTAAAAGAATTATTATTGAATAAATCGGAATTAAAAGGCCTGAAAATTGAAGGCGTCCATGACTTTGTGAATAAAGAAAAAGCCCTGAGAAACAAAAGAGCCTGGGTCCAAAGTCTTTCGAATCAGATAGCTGCTACTGATTTACCCGATTTTGATGTTACATATAATGAACTCACAACATTTTTAAAAACATTGCTATGACAGAACTAATTTCACTCGATATTAAAGCCGATTTTGGGATGCTTAAAAAACCCGATACGAACGAACCTGTTTACCTCACCTTTAACATGCTCCATAAACCGGCTTTATTGGGAATTTTGGGAGCCATTGCAGGGTTGAAAGGTTTTACTAAAAACGGTGAATTTCCAGAATATTATGAGCTTCTTAAAGATATCAAAGTAAGCATTATGCCGCTCGAAGATGAAGTATCGAATAAAAAGTACCACGAAAGAGGCAACTTCTCGAAGACCATAATAAAGTACAATAACAGTACCGGAATGGCCAGTGAAGAAGCCGGCGGTAATTTAATGGTCGCAGAGCAAACACTTATCTCTCCTGCTTATCGCTGCTTCGTTTTGTTGGATACAAATATTGCAGAACAGAAAAAACTGCGTGAAAATATTCTCTCCTATCAGGCAGAATTTGTTCCATATCTGGGCAAAAACGAATGCTCTGCTTGGTGGAGTAATGCTAAAGAGCATAAGTATTCCGAGTTTAAACCGGATGGCTTTTTTAAAATTAATTCGTTGTTTGTAAAAGAAGAAGCCTTAATAAACGGAGTTAAAAAAACCCGTTTTATTCCCGGAATTAGAAAAGATTTTTACAATTTGCCATTTATGTATTTTGAGAACCTGCCGTATTCGTATGTGGGAGCTCCGTTATTCCAATATAGTTACAGGCCTTTCGCTTTCACAAATAGTGAATTAAAGGAAGGATATTCACCATCAGATTCATTCCAACTTCTTAAGACGGAAACAAATGTCATACAAGTCTATTAATGAGATAATTGAAAATAGTTTAAAACTATTTGATATTATTGAAAATAAATATTTGGCTCACACCTCCGAAAAGAAGGAAGACGAAACATTAAAACAGCATTCAAAACTCGTTGCAAAATATCTTTTAAAGATAGCTGATAGTCAGGGTATTGAAATGTTAATTGAACAAATTATCAACAAGTTGGCCGAGTCTCTGAAAATCAAAGATTCCATCACAAAACATTATGGAAAATCAATATTCTTTGATGCAATTATTCTTCACGATTTAGGAAAGATTAATCCGAATTTTCAAATTGACAGAATGAATAACGAGGCTTTTAAAAGACAAAAACTAAATCAGAAACACAATCACTCATTTTTGGGAAGCTTCATTTTCTCTAATTTTTACTTTGAGCAAATTTTTGAAAATAATACTGTAAATGAAAATGATAAGCCCTTTCTATATTTTTTTGTGTTTTTGATGAGCAATGCGATTAGTTGCCATCATTCTTCAATATTATATTATCGACAGGAATTTGAACCCAATATATTGGAAGAATCTTTTCGCTTTCTGAAAAGTTATAAAATATCAATAGAAGAAGATTACAGCCTAAGCTTCTACGAAAATTTGAAAGAAATTAAAGAAGAAGTTGAATTGAAACCTGAAATCTGCTTCACCCTCTTTGCCTTGCTCAAACTCAACTATTCCCTTTTAACAGCCTCCGATTATTATGCAACCAACGAATACATGGCAGATATTAAAGTGGATGATTTTGGGTTGATTGATGATGAGTTACGAACTAAAATCCGGCAAAACTTCAGAACAAAAAAATTCTATAATAAAGAGTTATTTCTTCGTTTTAAAGAAATCATGAATAAACCATTCAAGGAATTACAGGATAAAAGTGAGGTTAACCTGAATTACCTGCGTCAGAAATTAAATGCAGAAGTTATTTCAGCGTACAGAAATAATCCTGATAGTCCGTGGTATTATATTGAAGCGCCAACAGGTGCCGGAAAAACAAACCTTTCTTTGGCCTGCATTTGCGAATTATTACAAACAGATAAAAGTCTGGACAAGGTTTTTTACGT
>DSBF01000587.1 GCA_011049495.1 Ignavibacteria bacterium | reverse complement strand
TTCAGACTTCCTATCTTTTCGATATAATTCCGTAATTTCGTATTATTAATTAAATGAGACTATGAAACAAAATAAAATAAATATTATTACGCTCGGTTGTTCAAAAAACACAGTGGATTCCGAACGTTTAATGAGACAGTTAAATGCAAACAGTTTTGAACTTGTTGATTCAAGCGATGAAGCTGATTCGATTGTTATAAATACTTGCGGATTTATTGATGCCGCTAAAGAAGAATCAATCAATACAATTTTACAAGCTGTTGAATTAAAGAAAAAAGGCAAAATAAAAAAAGTTGTTGTTGCGGGCTGTCTTTCCGAACGTTATATGGATGATTTAACCAAAGAAATACCCGAAGTCGATAAATATTTTGGAACAGAAGACTATGAAGGGGTTGTAAAAGAATTTGGGGGCAGCTTAAAATATGAGCTATTAGGTGAAAGAATTATTTCAACACCTAAACATTATGCTTACTTAAAAATCAGCGAAGGCTGCGATAACCCTTGTTCTTTTTGTGCGATTCCTTTAATGCGGGGCGGGCATAAATCCAAACCGATTGATGAATTGTTAATTGAAGCAAAAAAATTAGCCGAAAAAGGAACTAAAGAATTAATAATTATTGGGCAGGATACAACAGATTACGGAAAAGATTTATATAACAAACGAAATCTTGCCGAGCTCTTAAACAAATTGAGTGATATCAACGGTATTGAGTGGATAAAACTTTTATATGCATATCCTTCTCACTTTCCGGACGATGTAATTGAAACTATTGCCGAAAACCCTAAAGTCTGTAAATATCTTGATATGCCGCTTCAGCATATTTCCGATGACGTCCTTAGATCGATGAGACGCGGAATATCTTCGCGAAGAACTAAAGAATTGCTTTATAAAATCAAGGAAAGAATTCCGGGTATAACTTTACGTACTACATTTATTGTCGGTTATCCAAGCGAAACGGAAAAAGAATTTAAAGAATTATGTGATTTCGTTCGCGAAATTGAATTTGACAGAATGGGTGTTTTTAATTATTCGATTGAAGAAACAACATCGAGTTTTATTTTGGGCGATCCGTTTTCTCAAAACGAAAAAGAAGCACGAAAAGCCGAGTTGATGAAAATTCAAAGTGAAATTTCACTAAAGAAAAACGAAAAACTTATCGGTCAAAAACTGAAGGTAATTATTGATGATATTGAAGATCAACATTACATTGCACGTAGCGAAAGAGAAGTGCCTGAAGTGGACGGCGAAATTATTCTTAATCCGAACGGTCAATATTTAGTGAGGGGTAATTTTTATGAAGTTGACATTTACGACTGTAATGAGTATGATTTATTTGCCGAACACAGCGTAAATGGGGGAAAAACAAAATGAAAAAACTATTTTTAATTACATTTATTTTATTTTCTTTTTTGATTCCGTTTGCTCAAGAAAGCAAAGAATCAAAATCTCAAATTTACAGTACTGCGCCAAATTTTCATCTTGATTTTCTTAATTATAAAAGTACTGAAGAAGGAAAATCGAGAGTGGATCTTTTTATACAAGTCCCCTACACAAATATTCAATTTGTTAAATCCGCAGATAAATTTATTGCCAAGTATTCAGTAAATCTCAGCATTTTTGATGAGAGCAAGTCCAACATTATTAAAAGTAACATTTGGGATGAAACAGTAACTGCAAGCAATTTTAATCAAACTTCTTCATTCAAGAATTTTAATCTGAGTTTAAGAAGCTTCCAACTTGAACCCGGTAATTATTTTATCAGATGTGTTGTTGAAGACATTGATTCGAAAAGGAATGTTGCCAGCGAACATACTCTCGAAGTTCTTCCATTTTCTGAAGATGTTAGTTTAAGCGATCTCTTATTGATTACCGAAATAATTGAAACAGATGAAGGACAGAGATTCGTTCCGAACATTTCTCAAACTGTCGAAAGCAATGATGAGGTGATTAATTTTTATTTTGAAGCTTACTCGGACAGCGATAGAGTGGCGAAAATTATATACGGCATAAAGGATAAAAACGAAAACCAGAACTATACTCATACAATCACAAAAAAATTAAACAAAGGTACGAATGAAATTTTAGGATCACTTCAATATCCTTCCTTTACATTTGGTGAGTATGAATTAGTTGTAAGAATTGAAGATACTACCGGAACATTCCTTGGCGGGATGGGAAAATCATTTTATGCAAGAGTTGTCGGTTTACCGAGAAGCATAACTGATTTACAGAAAGCCGTTGATCAAATGAAATATATTGCCGAGTCAAGTGAAATAGCTTATATAGAAAAAGCCGAATCATTTCAAGAAAAATTAGAGAGATTTCTCAAATTCTGGGAAGAGAAAGACCCAACACCAAACACAAAGGTAAACGAAGCAATGTTGGAATATTACAGACGAATTGAATATGCAAATAAGAACTTCAAAGCTTACCGCAGAGACGGCTGGCAGACCGATATGGGAATGGTTTATGTTTCTCTCGGTGCACCGGATTATATAGAACGCCAACCATTTGCAATCGATTCTAAACCTTATGAAGTGTGGGATTATTATCATATTAACCGTCAATTTGTATTTATTGATTATACCGGATTCGGTGATTACAGATTAACCAATAGAGATTACAGAGACTTGAACAGATATCGCTATTAATAAATTATAATAATGATATTAACCGTTACCCCAAATCCCCTCTTGGAAAGAAGATTATTCTTCGAGAATATTTCTTTTGGAAAAATTAACCGTGCCTTTTCAGAAAATTTTTATGCCGGCGGTAAAGGAATCAACGTAAGTAGGCAGCTTAATCAACTCGGCATAAAGAATCTCGCTTTAACTTTTTTAGGCGGACACAACGGTAAACTTCTTCGCAAAGCTCTCGAATACGAATCAATTAATTTTAATGCCGTTTCAACTAAAGATGAAACACGTTATGCGACAGTAACAATAAACAAACAAAATAATGCACTTACTTCTTTCTTTTCTCAAAATTCCGATTTCAATGAGAATGAAGTTGATGAATTTATTAACAAGATGGATAAAGCAATTCAAAACTGCTCAATAGTTGTTTTTGCAGGTAGTGCTCCGAATAAATTATCGCAAAAAGTATTTACTGAAGGAATTAGTTTAGCAAATAAGTATGATAAGATTTCAATACTCGATACATACGGTGAACATTTAAAAGAATGCATTGAACTCTCGCCATTTGCAATTCACAACAACAGAAAAGAAATTGAGGATTCGCTTGGTATTAATATATCGAATGAAGAAAATATTTTAGATTGGTTAGATGCATTATACAAGAAGAGTATTAAAATGGCTTTTGTTACCGATGGCGAAAAAGAAGTTTATTCTTCCAAGTTCGATTTTCATTTCAAAGCCTCTCCGCCGAAAGTTAATTCGATTAACTCGTTAGGCAGCGGTGATGCTTTTGTTGCCGGAATAGTTTATGGACTTGAACGCTCCCTTGTCTATGAAGATTTTCTAAAATTGGCAATTGCTCTCGGTTCATTTAATACCCAGCAGCTTGAAGCTGCAAATGTAAAAATGAGCGAAGCCGAAACGTTGTTGGATATAATAGAAGTTCAACCGGTAGGAAAAAAGATGAAGCTGATTGATGACTCACCGAATTATTAAATATTTTTTATTCTTCCTATTTGCATTTTCGTTAAACGCACAAATAGTAAAATCAATCGAAATTACGGGCAATAAAAATTTTTCCTCTTCGCAATACTTGAATTGGATTAAAATTAATAACGGCTCGCCTATTTTTGAAGGTATTGTAGATTCTATCAATACACGTATCACAATTAATTTGCACAACAATGGATTCTTTTTTTCTGTTATTGAAATTGAAGAAAAGGTGATTGAGGATA
>DSBF01000414.1 GCA_011049495.1 Ignavibacteria bacterium | reverse complement strand
TTCACTGTTTCAATCACATTAAATTACCACAAGAAATGGGGAGTGCCAGTGCTTTTTCTAATTTTTACCGGACACTACTGATTGAAATAGAGTATAAACATCTATTCCATTCTGTCTATTTAAATATTGACAGAAATACTCCGGCCGTGATGACCGAACCAATCACGCCGTCCCGACTCGAAATGACTTGCAGAAAGTAAATCTAAAATCCTAATCTGTCATTTCGAATCTCCGATTCATCGGGATGAGAAATCGGCTATGTCAGAATGATACTCACGGACAAAAGCGATTTCTCGTCGTACCTCCTCGAAATGACTTGCTCAAGCTAGCTTTTGTTACGTCAGGTTTCTGGTTTTAATACAATACTCTTCAGCAACAGAGTCAATGTCAAGATTTTGGGGTTTGACGGCTCTGAGTCATTAATAATTAAGTCATTGATAAAATTACGTAAATAAAAAGCTTGACAATTGGAAAGATTCAATATATTTTACATCCAGATTTGGAGAGGAAAATGGATGGGTATTTGGTATTAAAACTAAAAGAAGTCGTTCAAAGGTATTTTATAGTCAGCGCTGAATAAAAAGGCTAGCGTATGTAATTACTGATTGACTTGTTGTCAGTTCTTTCTATAGGATCGATAGAGAATTTAGATAAGGTAAAAGACGATAAAAATTAAAAAAGAGAAAATGACAATAATTTGAGTTAGTTATGAATAAAAAAATCGACAAATGACAAATAATTATGAACGAGATTATAAAAAATTAAGAATATCAGTCAATTAAAAGAAGGCGATCATGAGAAAAAACTGTTTTTATTATTTTGTTTTTATTGGTTTCTTTTTAGCAGGGAGTTTATCTGCGCAGATTACAATTAACACTTCCGGTCATGCGACATTTGGCGGTAATGTTACTATTAACGGATGTACTGCAATAGGCGCTTCCCCTTCCTCATCCTATCGACTTCGTATCAATAATTATAGTGGGGCCGGTCTCCTTACAGGTCTGTATGTTCTTAGTAGTGGATCAGCGGGAGCGATTTTAAATTATGGAATACAGGGTCGTGCTACTTCTTCTAACGGATATATCAATTATGGAATATATGGCTATGCATCGGGTGGCGGAGTTAACTGGGCCGGTTATTTTGCAGGAAATGTATATACTACGGGTAGTTATCAGTCTTCGGATGAGCGGATAAAGAAGGATATCAGTCCGTTGGTTGGAAAAGATATGCTCTCAAAGATTGGACAATTAAAGCCGGTACGTTTTAAGTTCTTGAGTGAGACTGAATTACATGAAAAAGGTCTCCCGGCTTTAAATACCAAAGAAGGATATCACATGGGACTCATTGCCCAGGAGGTAGAGAAGATATTTCCCGAAGTGGTGATTGACGTTCCACAACCGATTGAAGATGAAAATGGGGAAGTAAATGAGAAGTCGGAAATTGTAACTACCAAAGCAATCAACTACCAGGAATTAACGATCGCCTTATTGGCGGCGGTGCAAGAACTTCAAGCCGAGGTAGCAGAATTGAAAGCGTTATCAGGCAACAAGTAATGAAGACCTGTTGTGTTACTTTAATTTACATGAAAGAGAAAAAAGTTTGAACAAGTATATCAAGGAAATTAAAACCAAGTTGGATCTGTTATATTCCGGTTATTGCTTACTACGCTTATAGAATTAATTTTAGAATAATACATCTAATATAGTATTAAATCATGCATAAAAATGGAAAGAGGTCAAAATGAAAAAGTATAGTTATAGTTGTTCCATATTTATTTTAATAATGCTATTTGTACTGATAGAAGAAATCGGAGGAGTTGAGCGTATTCCTTATAGCAAAGGAAAAGAGACTTACGTTTCCGAAGTATTGATACGTTTTACGCCCGGTCGATGGAATCGCCGGGACGACCAACCCGGGCCGTATCAAGTTTCTTTCAAAGAAGAAAATGTATTATCTGGTCCAAATAGTTTAGCAATAGATAGACGGGGAAATATTTACATCCTTGACACTGGAAATTGCCGGATTTTGAAATATGATAGTGAAGGGAAATTCTTAAGAAGTATTGTGATTGACGCCGGGAAAGGAAGATCGGCTACTGATTTTTGCGTAGGTAAAGATGGAGATATTTTTGTTTTGGAGCCGAATCCAGAAATTAGCCAGTATTTAGATTATCTTGACATCCACAATTCTCAATGTGGTAAAATTCCCTATGAAATCCGGCATTACGATCATCAGGGCAAATATATTTCGAAGGCTTGTTTTCCATTTACAAAAGAGTGGATTAAAGAAACAGGCATCTTTCCAGGAAAAATTTATATAGACAATGCGGGAAACCTTTATCTAGGTTCGCATAAAAACGTATGTAGAATTGGCTTACAAGCAGGCAAAACAGACTTATTTGAACCTAAGGAAATAATGAACGGATTGCCTTTTACTGATGATTCTACGACAAGCTTTTATTTTGCCGGGCCGAAAAGCGATAAAAGCACTTTCGTAGTGCAAAAAATGAATCAAAAAGGCGAAGTAATAGTAAACCTGTCAATAGTTAAAAGCGAGGATATGGATGATATCGAGTTTTTGGGTGAAGATCGGGACGGATACATCTATTTACTGCTAACCAGACATGAATGGGTAGGCGCCGGAGGATATTTTAAGGAGCTTCAAAAAGTTGATAGGAATGGCAATCAAATTGTTATAATTCAGAATTTTCCATTAAGTACTTTTTATGATGCTACGAGAAACTTAACTGTTGATACTAAGGGCAACATATATTTTTTTTCAGGTTCAAAAGAAGAAGCAAGATTAATAAAATGGCATAAGCATTGAAAAGGCTAAATAAAAAGAGAAGGATATTGAGATGATATCTTTATTTAGAATAAATTTTAAAAAATTAGTCAAAACTACAATATTTCTATTATCGTTTTTTTACTCCACAATATTTGCCACTGAACGTGAAGACATAGTTAATTCCGCCGCTGAGTATGCAAATCATAATTGGTCATGCACAGAATATAATGTCAATTGGGAAGAATATGCTACTTATGGATGTTCTGAGCATCAACAATGTGATTATACCCCGGGAAGTTATACTGGTGTTGCTTATGGATATGGTTTTGATGACACGATTGATGATTATTACTACTATCTTGCCTATCCATGTTATTGTGGACCAGGCTGCCATAAATGCCATTATGATAATTATTACGCTATTTTCGGAGTTCTACCGGATTGGGTAACTGGAATAGATTGTTCCGGATTGGTATGCAATTGTTGGCAAATATCTCGTATAGGCACTTATGGTCTTAGCACGGCAGGATATTCAATCAATAACCAAAATATAGAAAAAGGAGATATACTCGTTAAGGCAGGGAGTCATGTAGTAATTGTAGATTATTTATCGTGGGGAATGGTATATTTTTATGAAGCTACCGGTGATGCTACTACTGAATTTCCATTTCCTAATGTTCGGTATACGAATCGCACACTACAGTCTTTTACTGATAACGGGTACACTGCCCGCAGTAAATTTATACCCTCAACCGGTATCGAACCAGGTGAGGGCGAAATATTTACATATTCACCGACAGCCCTCGTAGCAACCACCGGTGCGAATCAAATCTCTCTGAATTGGACAGCTAGTTCCGGTTATGTCGACGGTTATTATATATATCGAGGTACCCAAAGCAATAGAGAATATTTATACGCTGATGTCGGTAATGTAACAAATTATACCGATACTGACGTTATAAATGGATATACTTATTATTATAAAGTATCTGCCTATACTACTGATCCTTTCGTTATGACCAGTTATTATTCTAATGAAGCTAGTGCAACCTTACCGTCTGAATTAATCCTCGAGAACGAAGTAAT
>DSBF01000328.1 GCA_011049495.1 Ignavibacteria bacterium | reverse complement strand
TGTTAATATTGCTGATTATGTAGAGATACATATAATGGAAAAATCATCTGAACAAACTACAAAAGAAACTTTAAAATGGGTTCATATCGCCATCAGCAATACTAAAAGAAATTTTGTAGGAAATCATTATAAAATCAAAAGAAAATATTTGCAATTGTATCTCAATGAATTTGTTTACAAGCTTAATCGCAGATATTTTGGTGAACGTATCTTTGATAGGCTCGTTATTGCTAGTATTACAGGGTTATGATGATTTGCGGATATGCAGACTTATTTTTGTGGAGCATTTGGTTCTTACAAGATTAAAAGAGAATTTGGTGCAAATCCAAGACTATCCCCGTAGCTGTAAGCTTCTTTTAATGGTTTAATCAATTTTGCCACTGTTATTATTAATGGGAAGGCGATTAATTTGAATAAATATTCTCTACTAAATTCTACCCTCTTAATTCAATTTCCATTAACTTCCTTCTTTCTAAAATTTCAATTTCTTTCCCGTTTAATTTCAGTAATCCTTCTTTTTCAAATTCTTTAATAAATTTCACTGCGCTTTCCACGGTTATTGATGCAAAATCGGCAATATCCTGTCGGGTTAGATATTCGTAGATATTTTCTTCAGGGGATGCATCGGACAGGTATAACAATGTTGATGCCAGTTTTCCCCTCATTTGTTTAAACGAAATGTTTTTTATTATTTCTAAATACCTGTTTTCATTCTTACAATTCCGTGAAGTAATCCGTAAGGCAAAATCAGGATTTTTAAGTAATAATTGCCTTAATGCCGATTTGTCAATCATGCAAATTGTGGTATCTTTTAGCGCCATTGCAGAATAATTATACACATCATTATCAAATACGGATGTGAATGCCATAAATTCGCCCTGTTTTGCTAAAGTGATATTCAACTGTCTGATACTGCCTGATTGTAAAAATATTTTAACCAACCCTTCCACAACATACAGAACATAAGGGGCGAAAGCGCCCTGTTTAAATATTTGTTCGCCTTTTAAATATGTGACTTGTTTCTTTTTCGAGTTGATAAATTCTAGGTCGTCGGGAATTAAAAACTGGAAGCATTTCGAAGCTTTTTTACATTCCGCACAATTATTATCATCGTATGTATTTAAATCCATTATTTACAAAATTTTGTCACAAAAATACAAAAAGAAGTTTTGATTCATTCTAAATAATTTCGTAAATTCAACTAGCTAATGCAACAAAATTAAAAAAAGCCGTTTTGGGTGAAATAAAGTTAAGGTTCTTTCTAGGTCTTCTATTAATTTTATGTTGTACTTGTTTTATAAATTCATCATCAAAGATATTAAAATTTGATTTTTTAGGTATGTATTGCCTAATTAAAGTCTGTCCATAAAGTCAATTTTCTGACAATAAATGATATACATGTTTAAGTGTCGCCTAAAAATCTCATAGGCAAAAATAAGGATTATTCTCACATGTCAGGTTGTTAATAAGTCCTGCTTGTAACACGCTGAAAAACAGCAATGTAAAAAGTTATAAACAGTTTTGTAAGTTACTGATAATCAAGGGTTAAATTGTTCCACGTGGAACATATAAATTTGGATATCAGTACATTAATATTTATCTTTGTTCTCATAACAAGACAACGGGGAGTATGCCCAAAATAACCAGCCCGGATAATTCAGTTTTGACACGGAAATTTGCGAAAAACAAGCGGAATCCGCTTGAGCAATACAAAGCTTAAAAGAAATGGATCTATGATCGTGTAAACCGGGCTCATGATGTATGATTAACGTATTTTCCGGATTAACTAAGTTTAAAAAAAATAAAGAGCATGAAGCTATTTGAAGATTTCAGGATTAAATTTGAGAAGCCCAACTGGTCAAGCAATCCAGAGCTAGGGTTAATAGACACCATACTTGAATTGCACCCTCACCTTATTTTGCTTTTAGCTGAAGATATCACACGTGGTCAGAAGCCATCGAATTTTGGGAGGAAGGATACTCCAAGCGTTGAGCAGATAGTACGTGCAGCAATCTATAAGGAGATGCGAGGGCTTGACTACAGAGAGCTAGAGTTTCACCAGGCGGATTCAAGGGTATGCGCCTTGTTTATAAAGGTAGATGAATTACGCCCCTATAGTTTTCAGATGTACCAGAAGTACATCTCTCAGATCAGGCCTGAGAATCTACAGAAGCTACTGATGGAGCTCAATAGGATAGCGATAAAAGAGGGAATAGAGGATGTAGAAAGTATAAGGCAGGACAGCACCGTGGTGGAAACCAATATACATCATCCCACCAACAATTCAATACTATGGGACTGCATCAAGGAGGCGTACCGTTTGCTGGCGCACTTGAGTAGGGAGGTGGAGGGGTTGAGCTACATGGATTACACCAGGCAAGCCAAAAGGAATCATTTCAAGATCAACGTTACCAAGGGCGATAAGCGCAAGGTTTTATTTCATAGTCAATTGATATTGTACGTAAAAACAATCAACCAGGTATCCAATGTAGTAAAAAAAAAGTATGCCTTTAGCCTTGCGACCATGGCATTGGCAGGGCTCCTTGAGAAGCATTTAGGTGTAATGAGGCAGGTATATGACATGGTGTATATCAAGGAAATAAAAGGGGAGAAGGTTCCCAATGAATCAAAGATATTCTCCATATACGAGCAGCATACCGACATAATTGTCAAGGGAGCAAGGGAGGTGAAATTTGGCCATAAGGTTGACCTAAGCAGCGGTAAAAGCAACCTGATCCTGCACTGCCAGGTACTGCGTGGCAATCCTTCCGATAGCGGTTTATTTGCTCCCGCGGTGGATGCCATTGTGGAGAATTATGGTACTGTTCCCCGTGACTGCGCCACCGATGGCGGGTATGGCTCATTGGCAAACCAGGCACATGCCATAGAGAAGGGGATAACCAATATCGTGTTTAATAAAATAGTTGGAAGCCTCAATAACATTGCCAGCAGTAAAAACATGGAGACCAGGCTTAAGAAGTGGCGTAGTGGCATGGAGGCTGTCATATCAAATCTAAAGCGTGGGTATAACCTGGCTAGGTGTACATGGGAAGGCTGGGAACACTTTGTAGCCAAGGTGTTATGGAGTGTCATAGCGTACAATATCAGGATTATGACAGCCCATGTAGTGAGGTTGATTTAGCGCATGTTAATATCCAACAGAGTCCTTGGATACAATGGGCTATGGGAGAGGTATGCCCATGGTTATAAAAAATAGGCGGAAAAGCGGGAAGAATCGAATAAAAAATTTGTGACGAGACAAAAATGGTGAATTATTAAGAATCGTTCTAAACAATAGACCGAAAACTGATCGGTTTTAGGAAAATAATTTCAAAATGTCTGACTTTATGGACAGACACTAATTAATTTGTTAGAATATTCACTCAAACCTCTTTCCCATGAAGAGTATGGGTGAGCAAAATAAAAGTCAATATGTAGCTTTTTAGCGATTCTTTCATGTCTGGCGAATTCAGTGCCATTATCGCTCGTTATTGACTTTACAGAGTTTCGGTATGGCAACAACATATCTATAACTGTATCAGCAAGGCTATCTGCATTTTTGCCATTTTTGAGTTTTCGTATCATTATCATAGCTGTTTTTCTTTCTACTATTGTAACTATTGCACCCTTATTATGTTTCCCCGCTATACGGTTTATTTCCCAATTACCAAAGCGGTCTTTATTGTTAATTACATCAGGTCTTTTTTCAATGGATACTTTGTTTTTAATGACCTCGTATTTTCCAGAAACAGGACGCTTGCGATGTTTTAACTTATGCCTCAAATGCTTATATATTTCTCCTCCTTTGAGCTTATCTTTCCTGATATATTGATATATTCTTTCGTGCGATACCATTTCTATATTCATATTATCACAG
>DSBF01000466.1 GCA_011049495.1 Ignavibacteria bacterium | reverse complement strand
CGTTATGCCTCACCCTAAAAAGACAGACCGTGCAAAAAAAAAATGGCGAACGAAAGAAAAAATAATTACATTTGCCAAATAATGTCAAGACAAACTTATGTCAACAATCTTTGGTAATAAAATCAGGACACTTCGAGAGGAGAAACAAATCCCTCAACGACAGTTAGCTGCAGCGTTAGAAATTGACACAGCAACTTACTGTAAGATTGAAAAAGGCGACAGACGAGCGAAACGAGAACAAGTAATAACACTTGCGGACTTGCTTGAAGTCGACTCAAAAGAGTTGATACGTTTATGGTCGGCAGACAAGGTTTACGACATTATTGCCGAAGAAGAAGAAGCAACACAAATTTTAAATGTGGTTGCTGAAAGCATTGTTCAATACAAACGAAAATCAGCCAAAGTATGAAGCCATTAGTAAAATACAGAGGAGGAAAGTCAAAAGAAATCCCTCATTTAATTAAGCATATCCCAAAATATAACGGACGATATATTGAGCCGTTTTTTGGCGGTGGTGCATTATTCTTTTATTTAGAGCCGAAAAGAGCAATTATAAATGACATTAACTCAAAACTCATTTCATTTTACTTAGGTGTTAAAAATGACTTTGACACACTCAAAGAAGAATTAACAGAAATAGAGCGAGTTTATACAATTAACCGAAGAAAATTTGAGGAGTTAAAAAGTAAGACCCCAGATAAAAGAGTTGATGACAACAATGAACCGCTCTATTATCAAATCAGAGATATGTTTAACGACTTGACCGAAAAAAAATATTCTGACGCATTACTTTACTTCTTCATAAATAAAACAGCGTATTCGGGAATGATACGCTACAATGCCAAAGGTGAATTTAATGTGCCTTACGGTCGCTATGCGAACCTAAACACTTCATTGGTTACAAAATCGCACAGCAAATTACTTGCTAATTCAGAGATTTATAATCTTGACTATTCCGAGATTTTCAAAATGGCAACCAAAGACGACTTTATGTTTTTAGACCCGCCTTATGATTGTGTTTTTTCTGATTATGGCAATGCTGAACACAAAGACGGATTTAATGAAAGAAATCATATTGAGTTAGCTAACCAATATAAAAATCTTAAGTGCAAAGCACTTATGGTTATTGGTAGAACTCCGTTAACAGAAAAATTATATAGCAACTACATTGTTGATGAATACGGCAAATCATATGCAGTTAATATTAGGAACAGATTTAAGTCAGAGGCAAGCCACATACTTATTTCTAACTATGGCAATGAAGCAATAAAACGAGAACCCAAATTAATATTAGAAGAAGAAACTGTTTCTTATGGCTAGAATTGACAGTAAAGTAATTTTTGTAACCACTTCCCCACGGACACCTGCAAAGATGATTCCTGAAATTGGGCTATTGCACGCTCATTTCGCAGGACAAAGATGGAATAACGAAACTCAAAGAGCATTTATGGAGCTATTGAGAGAGGAAAACTTTTTCAATGGAGAAGGTGCAAATGACCCAGCATTTAGTGCAAGAGACAGAATAAACAGAGCACCAAAAGCACTTGGTTTTGTCATTCTATCACCAACAATTCAACTTACACCGGCAGGTGAAGAACTTGTAAATTCAAGAAGAAAGGACGAAATATTTTTAAGACAACTACTCAAATTTCAAGTTCCTTCTCCGTTCCACAAACCAACTGCAAATTCCGCAGAATTTTGGGTAAAACCTTATCTTGAACTTTTCAGGCTCATTCGTCATTTTGGCTCGTTGAAATTTGACGAGTTAAAAATATTTGGCTTACAATTAGTTGACTACAGAGAGTTTGATACAATTGTTCATAAAATCAATCAATTCAGAATAGCAAAAGCACAAAACGAAGGAAACTACAAACGGTTTCGTGCTGAATATTTTGATAGGGAATTGAGAGAAATTTATAGTGCAGATATTAGTTCAGGAAATACACGAACACGAGAAACGAATGATGCTTCAATTGCAAAGTTTTTAAACACGAAAGCGAGCAATATGCGTGATTATGCAGACGCTTGTGTTCGCTACTTGAGAGCAACAGGATTAGTAAATATTTCACATTTAGGGAAGTCCATTTCAATTGTTCCTGCGAAAATTGAAAAAGTTGATTACTTCTTGCAACATACAGACCGAGCACCTTGCTTTATTGATAACGAAGGTCAGTATGTTGCTTATCTCGGCAATCCACAAATTCCGACATTGCTAACAGACAACAGAGAATTATTAGAACAAAAAATTAGAGTAGAGTTTCCACAACTTGAAATTTCAGAAACAGCAACATTACAGGAACTGAAAAACCTGTTCGCTGACGAATTAGAAAACCGAAAAGAGCAAATTCTAATAGAACAAGTTGCAGCAATTAAAGACTACAGACTGTTTGAAGAAATATCTACAACATTCGACCAAATCCTTGATAACTCACTTTATGACACGCCACTTATGTTGGAGTGGAATACTTGGCGAGCAATGACAATGTTGGATGGTGGCGAGATTAAAGCCAATTTGAAATTTGACGACTTTGGAAATCCAATGTCAACAGCACAGGGCAATATGGCAGACATTGTTTGCGATTATGGAGACTTCGGTTTAACAGTTGAAGTAACTATGCAAGGCGGACAAAGACAATATGAAACTGAGGGTGAACCAGTAACAAGACACCTTGCAAAATACAAACGAGAAACGGAAAAACCCGCTTACTGTTTGTTCATTGCACCTAATATAAATGACGCTTGTAAAGCTCATTTTTACGCATTGCACAAAATGAACATTCAATATTATGGCGGAACTTCGACAATAGTTCCATTGCCTTTGAATGTATTCATTAAAATGGTTCAGGACTCTCATAACGCAAATTATGTACCCGAACCAAGACACGTTCAACGATTTTTCGAGCGTTCAAATGAATTGGCAAACTCGACAGACAATGAAGTGGATTGGTATAACGGAATAACACAAGAGGCATTAAATTGGCTGACAGAATAGAAGGGCGAAGGCATAAC
This sequence comes from Ignavibacteria bacterium, assembly GCA_011049495.1. Taxonomy (GTDB): domain Bacteria; phylum Bacteroidota; class Ignavibacteria; order Ignavibacteriales; family Melioribacteraceae; genus SURF-28. The sequence continues at coordinate 878 of DSBF01000466.1, read as the reverse complement.
ATCACCTATACGCAAGTAGGGGTTTCGTGCTTCGTAGGACAGGAAAGTGCTAAAATTAAAGTTCAGTTCTTTGTAGGAAATTCAGTGGTTAAAATCCCTGCCTGCGTATAGCTGAGAACCGTTGGCAAACATTAAAAACCCACTCAAAAGTTTACAATTAAAGAAACTTTATTTATATTTGTATCAAATTTGATTTTACATCAAAAATGATAAAACAATTTGAAACGATATTGCTTGAAGAAGCTTTTGAATTTGTAAAAAAGCAAAACCTAAAAGCAAGGAAGAAGATATTTCAAAATATAAGAAGAGCCGAACAACAATCTGACCCAAAGTTCTTTAAAAAACTGACTGACGATATTTGGGAATTTAGAACCTTATATTCTGGAATTCAATATCGCCTTTTAGCCTTTTGGGACAAGGATGATAAAACCGAGACGTTAGTTTTTGCTACTCACGGAATGATTAAGAAAACAAGCAAAGTAGATAAGAAAGAAATCGACAAAGCTGACAAAATCAGAAATACATACTTTAAAAATAAAAAGAAATGAAAAGTTACACTTTAGACCAAGCAGAAGACCTTTTAATTGGAAAAAAGGGGACTGAAGAAAGAGACGAATATGAATTTGAGTTAAAACTTGAATTGATTGGCGATATGATAAAAACCGCGCGAAAAAAACGAAAACTGACTCAAGAGCAATTAGGAGAATTAGTTGGAGTGAAAAAAGCACAGATTTCTCGACTTGAAAACAGTACTGGAAATGTGACTTTTGAAACTGTAATGCGGATTTTTAATGCATTGGGAGCAAAACTAAATTTAAATCTACAGATGTAAAATAACGTTTGCCAACATTTTAGGAATTAAGGCACAGTTGGGCCCT
>DSBF01000044.1 GCA_011049495.1 Ignavibacteria bacterium | reverse complement strand
TACCTCAGCCGGGTGATGTAAAGTTAAGAATCTATGATATACTCGGTAGAGAGATAACAACCTTAGTAAATGAATACCAAACAGACGGCAGATACGAAGTAAAATTTGACGCAAGCAATTTAGTAAGCGGAATTTATATCTATCGTTTAGAAGCTAATGATTTTGTTGATAGTAAGAAGATGATGCTGATCAAGTAAAGCTTACAAATTAATATCCCGCAGTTATTATGACTGCGGGATAATTTTTTCAATTCGTTTTATTAATTGATAATTTCCTCGCGCACATAATTACCATTCGCAATTTTATACAAAGTTCTAAAAGCAAGCTTAGTAATTTCTTCAAATAGAATAGGATTTAAAGTTTCCGGCTTATCGGTTGTTGAATGAAGGTGTGTGTAACTGAATCTTGTAACAATATATAAAGTAGGAATTCCAATTTTGTGAAACGGTGTTGCATCGGCACCACCGCCGGACCAAGTTGCATCGACTGTCAATTTTGCATTTTGTTTATCAAGTTCACGAGCTAAGTTCCATAAATTGGGAGCGCTTTTTCCGTTACCGAGTTGAATGCTGTCACCATGCCCTACGCAATCCATATTCAGCATTGCAACAATTTTATTTTTATCGACTGGTAAATTATCAGCTAAAAACTGTGCACCTTCCAATCCCGATTCTTCATTTGAGAAAAGCGTAAATATGATTGACCGTTTTGTTTGGATATTCTGTTCGGAAAAAGCTCTTGCAATTTCCAATACTGCGGCTGAACCGGATGCATTATCATTAGCACCGGGGAAATATATTTCTTTACCTTGCTGCCCGACATGATCAAGATGTGCACCTATAATTATATATTCATCTTTTAATTGTTCATCACTTCCCGGCAGAATACCAATAATGTTTACAGTCTCTTTTTCTTTTTCATATTGGGCATTTACAACCATATGAACTTCTGATTTTAATTCCACTGAAAAAGGTTTCTTCTCATTATCAATTTTTGTTTGAAGTTCGGCTAAAGTGTAACCTGAATTTTTGAATAGATCATCTGCAACGTGCAAATCGATATGAAGTTGGGGAAAATTTACATTCTGTTCTCCGCTTCCGTGTAAGACACTTCCAATCGGCGCTCTCGGGTTTTGATCATTCGGGAATGATACAAACAAAATTCCTTTAGCGCCTTTATCTGACGCAACTTTAGATTTAGGTCGGGGAGTTCCTTCAGACCAATTTTTATCATCAATTTTCCATCTTGGATTTTCTTTAAACACCAAAACAATTTTATCCGTTACATCGATTTCTTTATAGTCATCGTATCCAATTTCTTCCGATGAAATTCCATAACCGGCAAAAACGACTTCACCTTTAATATCTCCCGATCCAGTGAAACCGCGGAATACATAATCTTCACCGAGTTTATATTCTTTTACAACATTTTCATTTTTGATTAGATTCAACGAGCAAGGAGGAAGTATTTCGTTAAACTCAACATTAAATTTCTGAAAATATGATTTACCTTGAAACGGCTGCAAACCAATTTTGCTGAACTCGTTCGCCATAAATACTGCCGCTTTATAATAACCTTCGCTTCCGCCAAGTCTTCCTTCAAGTTCTTCGCTCGCAAGGTATTCAACAGTATTCATTAAGTTTTCGGATTTTATAAAATCGGATTGTGCAAAAGATAAAGCGGATATTAATGTGATCAATATTAAGCGATGCATTATTTCCTCAATTTGTAAATAAGAATTTGTCAAAAATAGTAAAAATAGATTGGATAAAATTAATGTAGATAGATTCAAATAAGAAGGGAACCGGATTTTTTATCGAGTTTTTCTTGGAATGAACTTAGAGTTTTTCTGCAAAATTCGTCGGGGCCGGATGGACAACCGACCCCTGGAGAGAAGTTGCAGCTTTCCAGCCGCTTAGAGAATCATCACAATTAAAACAAGGGTCGAAAAAAAGAGAGTGAGACTGATTATTAAGTCTCGTTTGACTTCATTCTTGTTCTTATAATCCTTCATGCAGGCACCCATTGATTTGAAATTGCATTTATAGAATTATGCTATCTCGAAAATATTATTAAGGGGTTAATAAGAAGGTTAATAGAGGGGTTAAAAATATAATTTTATTAATTCATCGGGTGTTTTTTTAAAATTTTCCCCGGTAATTTCCTCGAAAGATTTTTGAAACAACGTGAACTCTTTGTGAAATCCATTTTCATTTCCGCTTTCCTTTTGTGCGAATATCACAAGAGTGATTCCGAATTCGGATAACTCATCTATTGATAAAAGTGATTTCCCAATTTTCATGATACTTTTACTACTTAGTTTAGACCGGTTATCTTCATATAGTTTGACGATGTTGTCATATAAATAGTGATTTAAGTTTATCTTTACTATATCAAGCCAAGGATAGCTGACATTTTTACAAAATTCACAAATTGTATTTTGGTCTAAAAAGTTAAGTAGATTTTCGACTTCTGCTTGAACAAAAACGGAATCAAGTTTTAAAATATCAACAAAGAAATTATTAACGATTTTTATTTTCCATCGCGAATTCTGATAAATGATATTCAAACCTTCAACATCGTTCAAAATATGACGCAGTTTATTGATAGTTACATTTCTATTATTCTTTTGACTGTCCTTATCGTAATCAGGCCATAAAGTGTTTGCAAATTCGGTAGAGGAAATTCCCTCATCACTCAGATACTTGTCTATACGTATTGAATTAATTAACAAAAGTATAAATGCTTCCAAAGTTTTAGTTGAAAAATTTGGCGCAATGTTTTTGCTTGATCTATCATATAATTTGAATTCACCCAATACCAATATTTTATTGGATGAGTGATAATTGTTAAGAATTGAGGATGGCTGATATTTCTTCCTCTTTCTTTTCAATACGAGGAACATGATTGAACCAAAAAATGCAACTATCAAATAGATATTGTAATTAAATCCACTTCGTTTTTTTATAAATGCATCCATTTGGAAATCAGATAAAACTGGTAGCTGAATGTTGTAAAATTCGAATTCAACATTTTGATTTCTCATCGTGTTTACTGTTATGAAGTAAATTTTATTTGTATCAAATGAATAATAGATATTACCAGCTCTATTTGTTGTTGGAAATTTCAATTCGTTTCCTACTTCATAGCTTGAATCTCTCTCAAAGTTATATTTATACATTTGCAAAATGCTAACTGAATCAATTTTTGATACTAGTAGGAAGTATAGCTCATTAAAATGTTCATCGTAATAGAAGTTCTCTAAATGCTGATTTATTTCTAAGTCAATTAGATCGCCAACTTTTTTAGTATGAAAATTCTTCAAGTTCATTACGTACAAATCACTAAATGATCTAGATTCAACACTTTGGTCACCTGATCTGCTTCCCTTACCTCCGCCAATAAAAATCAGAGAATCAGCAACAATGTTACTCAACATTGGTTTGCGTGGGGTAATAGTATCACCTGTTAACGGTATAATCTCCCATGAATTTGTTTTTTTGTTGAATCTTTGTAAGTCATTCTTAAAAGTATAATGACCGTAACCACCAAATTTGTATAGATTGGAATCAAGAGGGTTTAAAAAAACACCGGCGTTGAAATACTGATCAGATCTTTTTTTATTATCGATTTGCGACCATCGAGTAGATTCAAAATCATATTTTGATATTTCAGCTCCGCCTCCACTCCATGTAAATAATAGTTCATTGTTATAATGGTCTTTGTATAAATCACCTTTCTCAAAAGGATTTTTTTGTGAGAGAGCATCAATTTTTATTTCTTTTTCAATAAAAGAATATCTTGTTAAATGATTTTCACTTAGTGAATAAAAAATTGTTTCGTAAGGATCAAAATAGAATCCAATTGATTTAGGTACTTCAATTATAT
>DSBF01000589.1 GCA_011049495.1 Ignavibacteria bacterium | reverse complement strand
CTATAATATAGATTTCTATTTGAGTTTAATAAACCATTATCAGAATACTGAGATAAAAATATTGATCGAGAAAAAATTATTTGAAAAATTTCCAGAAATTCTTGTCGTAAGAAACAGATATGCACATGATTTAAGTAAGTCCGCAAGAATTGATGAAGCAATATCAATATATAAAAGCACAATAGAAAAATTTCCTGAAGATACATCGGCAATATTTTATTTAATATCTCTCTTCCTTCAAAAAGGTGATTTTAATTCATTGGAATCACTAATAAATTCCAGCAAGGAAAAATATTCCGGCAATAAAAATTTTATTAAGCAGCTTAACGATTTTGAAGAAAAAGTAAGTTCTATCAAACTAAATACAAACTGAATTAGGAGGTAAAATGTCTAGTTTTAAAATAGCTTCCAACATAGGTGCTTTGGAAGCTTATAATGCGCTTGCGAAGTTAAATTCAAAGACTCAAAAAGCGCAATTACGGTTGGCAACACAAAAAAGAATAAATAGCGTTGCTGACGATACTTCCGGTTTTAATATCGGTAAATCACTTGAAGCAAAAGTTGCTTTAATGCAGGCGGCTCAAAAGAACGTTGGTTCTGCTAAAGATATGCTTGCTACCGCTGAAAGCCAGCTAGTAAGTATCCGTGATATGATAACTCAGATTAAAGCTAAAGTTGCGGATTCAGGTAATGCTGCAGCCGACCTTAGTTCATTAGCTGCCGATGTAAGAGCAATTGCCGATGAAATAAATAGTGCAATCAGCTCTACCAAATTTAATGAGACCGAGTTGTTAACATCAACTTCAGCCGCAGCCGGCAGCGGTATGACTTTCCAAACCGGTGTCAGCACTTCGGAAACTTTAACAACTACTTTCTCGACTAATGTTGCCCTCAATGCCGAAGCAGTTTCTGCTGATGTTGATACTCTTATTGCCGATGCTACAAGAGATAACTTTACCAATCTTGAAACAAACCTCAACACTTTCGAATCAACTGTGGCAGAAGCATTAGGAAAGATCGGTAACTATCTTCAAAGATTAGATGCTAAAGAAGAATTTTTAACTTCGGCTATTACAAATTCTCAGGCATCTGTATCAAGATTATTTGATGCGGATATAGCTCTTGAACAACTAAATGCAACTAAAGCATCTATTGGTGCTCAAGCCGCAACAGCTATGTTAGCACAACTAAATATGAGTCCGCAGCAAGTACTACAACTCTTCGGGTAATGTTCTTGTAAGTATTCCAATTGAGCTCTGCAATAATTGCGGAGCTCATTTTCATTCAAAAAATAATTCTGTTGAAAAACTAAACTAATTAACACTACCTCCGATAATGTTACTGAGAACAAGATCAAAAAGTCATTAGTCAGTTGACAAAAGAGATCTTAAAAACATTAAACAATGGCAAGGACGCCAAAATAAACAAATAACAAGGAGGTTGTAATGTCTTTCAGAATAGCATCAAACATCGGAGCGCTTGAAGCGTATAACGCTTTAGCAAAACTCAACTCGCAAACACAAAAAGCACAGTTGAGATTAGCAACACAAAAGAGAATCAACAGTGTTGCTGACGATACATCCGGATTCTCTATTGGTAAATCTCTTGAAGCAAAAGTATCTTTAATGCAGTCAGCTCAAAAGAATGTCGGCTCTGCTAAAGATATGTTGTCAACCGCAGAAAGCCAGTTAGTCAGTATTCGTGATATGATTACTCAAATCAAAACTAAAATTGCTGATTCTGGTAATGCTGCAGCAGATCTTGATTCATTAGCCGCTGATGTTAGAGCAATTGCGGATGAAATTAACAGCGCTATTAGCTCAACAAAATTCAACGAAACTGAATTGTTAACTTCAACATCTGCTGCTGCCGACGGTGGTATGGTATTCCAAACCGGTGTTGGAACATCAGAAACATTATCAATTGTATTCTCTGAAAATGTTGCTTTACATGCTTCTGCAGTTTCTACCGATGTTGATACTCTTGTTGCCGATGCTACAAGAGATAACTTTACAGCTTTAGAAACTAACCTTAACATTTTCGAGACAACGGTTTCTTCTTCGCTCGGTAAAATTGGTAATTACCTGCAAAGGTTAGATGCTAAAGATGAATTTTTAACATCAGCTATTACAAATTCACAAGCATCTGTTTCCAGATTGTTCGACGCTGATATTGCACTTGAGCAATTAAATGCTACCAAATACTCGATAGGTGCACAAGCTGCTACTGCTATGGTTGCACAAATGAACTTTGCTCCTCAGCAAGTTCTACAATTATTCGGCTAATACAGCTTGATCTTTGTTTTCTTATCGGCTCTCCCGGATATTCCGGGAGAGCTTTATTAAAATATCAATGGAGTTATTATGTATTCTTCCGTTGCAAGCAGACCAAGAAACCGTGCTAATGCTTACTTGGTAAATGAAATTAGAGAATCATCTCAAGAAAAATTACTTGTTAGACTATACGACTTTGCAATTGCAAATTGCAGGCAGCACAATATTGAAAAGACAAACAAAGCTCTTAATGAACTAATCTTCGGGTTGAGGTTTGATGAAGCCGAATTAGAAAAAATTTCTTCCGGACTTTTTCAACTTTATAATTTCTGTAAAGATCAAATGCGTAAAAGAAATTTTGATATTGTTGAAAAAATTCTAACCGAACTAAAAGAAAGCTGGGTTGAAGTTCTTGATTCAAAAAAATAAAATTACCGGATATGAATAATGGAAATTCTTTCATCCTCACATATTAACGAGCTCATTTATAACTATAAAAATGTTGAGATAAAAAAAAGACTTTCTTCTATCCAAACGAAGAAAAATAATTTTTCTACGTTGAGCAAAACATTGTCGGATATCAGCACTAAGGTTACCAATCTTTTAAGTTCCTTATCCAAGTTAAAGTCAACATCTACAAGTTCAATCTTTAATGCAAAAACCGCAACTTCAAGTAATTCAGAATTAGTTACGGCAAGTGCAGAAAATTCTGCAAGTATAGGATCATATGAAATTGCCGTATCTCAATTGGCAAAAAATGATATGGTCATATCTTCCGATCTCGATTCATCTGCGGTTTTAGGTCTAACAGGTAAACATACTTTTACTGTAAATACCGGTGACGGCAGTAATCCCGACTATACAAGTACAGTTACTCTTGAATTGGATGGAACAGAAACTAATTTATCTTTACTTGAGAAAATATCTACTGCAATTAATACGGATTATGCCGAGGTTTCATCTACCGCACAATCTGCTTCGGCTGATTATAGCGGTGGTGAAAGTTCTTTTAAAATAAATGTGGGTGGTACAGAATATACAATTAATTCAGTCGGCGGTGGAACTTATGAAGAACTTATTGATGAGTTAGTTGAAAAAATAAATTCCACTGTTAAAGGAGTTAGTGCGGTTAAAATTTCTGATGACCCGGATACCGGAGATGTAAAACTTTCATTAACCGCGACAAATTCAAAAGATTATTTAAGTATCTCCCACGAAGGCGGATTTGATTTAGCTTCACATTTAGGAATAAATATTGAAAAAGAAATCAGTGCTTCTGCAGTGTTATCCGCTTCCTCTTTTACACCAAGTTCCGGGAAAGCTCAATTATCAATTACCTCGAAAAATTCCGGTCTTGATTTTAGAATAAAAGGCATTGCCGATGAAACCGGTTCACAAATTCTTTCACAACTCGGATTAAACCTTGGGACATCACGTCCCTCATTTGATCAAACAGCATCACCGGATACAGCAGGTTTTGTTTATGCAGATATTACATCGGAAGGTAATAAACTTAACTCAAAATTCACTTTTAACAGCATCCAAATTCAAAATAGTTCAAATTCGGTTAATGATCTTGTTACCGGCGTAACTTTCAATCTAAAATCCGTTATGGAT
>DSBF01000136.1 GCA_011049495.1 Ignavibacteria bacterium | reverse complement strand
ATGGAATTATGGAATATTGGGTGAGACTTGTTCAATATTTCCGCTTTTTGCTGTACCACCCTTCCATCTTTCCAATTTTCCAACATTCCTCTTTTCCCCCTTTCCACTTTCCCAGCACTCTCTTCATCTTTCCTTATTTTGTTATTTGAAACTGGTTGGATAGAAAATTTTGCTTGATTAAATAAAGTCATGAAAAGTTTTATAAATTCTATTTATGAGCCTGCTCTAAAAAGGTAAAATTACTATCGAAATTCTTTGATTTTGCAATAAAATCGAAATCAAAAATATTCAAATTGGGCTTTTTAGATTCGGCTCATTTATACTTCAGAAACTTTTCAACAGTTATTCCGGCTTTTCTGATAAGTGCTCTTAATAAACCGGGTGCCAGTTCTTTGTGATTGGGGATTGAAAGCGTTGGTTTATTTTCATGATAAAGTATCAAATGACTACCGGTTTGATGGTCGAGTATATAACCAAATTTGTTGAAAATCTTTACTGCCTGTTTTCCCGAGATATTCGAGAGAATACCCATTAAACAGTTACCTCACCAAGAAAGAACGACTCGAATTCACTTTTATCCAGTCTAGAATGTTTCTCTTCAACTGTAAGCCATCCTTTTATCGCATCTTTGATATTTTCCAAAGCTTCGTCAAAAGTTTTCCCTTGACTCATGCATCCATTTAGTTCAGGCACATCGACTACATAACCATTATATTCTTTATCAAACATTATTAACACTTTGTATTTCATATTATCCTCTTAACTAATAAACTTATTTTTATTCGCGGTAACTAAAAACAATATACAAATAATCGAATTCAAAATTTTTTGCTGACTAAAAATATTGTAAATAAGAATGAGCCTGCTCTAAAAAGGTAAAATTACTATCGAAATTCTTTGATTTTGCAATAAAACCGAAATCAAAAATATTCAAATTGGGCTTTTTAGATTCGGCTCATGTATATCACTACTTCTATTTATTATAAGATTAATTGACCATTCAACATTATTGAGTATTTCAATAATAATTTCCTTGTCAAACATAAAAAGCATCTCTCTGAATTCTGTTTTTCAGCAAGGTATTCATATTTTTTCTTATCCTAATTACATCTACGTCCTTACCTAAAAGCTCCTGAAGATAATTTTTTAGCGCAGACATTGTAAAGAGATCTGCCTTTTTTAATTCAACGGCAAAATCTATATCACTCTCCGGTCGCTCCTCATTCCGGGCATAACTTCCAAATAGACTAATACTCAAGACCCCGTATTTTTCGTATAGCTCGGGTTTATGATCTGATAATATTTTTTGTATGTCACTGCGAGTCATATTAAAATGAATATTATTTTCAATTAGTATAAATATAATTAATATTGAGCTTTGTGGCTATATTTTAGTATCGAGCCTGCCCGGCTTTGACGGGTATCAGGATGAATTTGGCGGATTCCCGTATTTAACGTATTTAGCGAATCTCAAAAATTGTCTTATTGTCTTTAATACTTGGCGCTCTTTGTGCTTTCTTTGTGAACGTTGTGGTTTAACAACAGTATCAAGATTAAAAAACAACCGCTTGAAGCGGGTGAGCCACATCAGAGGCTTACAAAGTCTAAAATTGTTATTGGGTTACTGAATCAATGGGTGTTTAAAAGGTCATAAATAAATTAATCGTTCTGCTAGATCCTATTCATTCAAATTTATTTTGCCCAGTTTTCCAACTTAATTCCTTTTATTCCCTTGAAATGGCTGGTGTTATTGGTTACCAATACTAAATTGTGTGTAATTGCTGTAACCCCAATCAAAAGGTCAAAGTCGTCGATTGTAGCGCCCGCTTTTCTTAGTCTTGATTTTTCCTTTGCATACAGGTCGAGCGAATGAAAGATAGGAACAATTTTTACTCCGGTTAAAAAATTATCAAGAGCTATTTGATTCTTTTCACTTTTCTAGCTGTTTTCAACACCAAACTTTAATTCAGCGAGAGTGATTTCGGAAATAAAGCAGTTATCCGGATCAACTTCCTCAAATTTTTTCTTGAGTTCAAATTTTCCGTTGATGAAATAAATGCATGTATTCGTGTCAATTAAGTACTTTTTCATCCCTATTTCATCGGGACTACTTGACGGTTAAAAGTTCTAGTTCTATGAATCTCGTCTATAATTTCATCCGCGGATAGTTCTGATTCCCATGCGCCGAATGCTTTGTAAAAAGATGATTTCCTTTCGGCGATGTCAATCTTAATAGAAAGAGTAAGCTTGGAAATGAGGTCAAGTTTGTTATTTGGACTAAGATTATTCAGTAAACGCAAGTAACCTTCAATAAGTGTTGTATTTATATCAATAGTTTCCATTTTCTTCTTGTTTTTTTTGTAAGATAATGTAACAAAAACCGCATGCTGTTTCAAGTAATTCGCCCCGCGAAAATAGAGTAAAAATAGCTGCCATAATCAAATTTTTTATTTTTCGTTGTGATTGGTTATTGAGTTATTGGTATCGAGTATATAGTATCAAGATATGAGTATCAAGTATCAAGATATGAGTATCAAGTATCAAGATAAAAAAAAGGATAAAAGCAAATGCAAACGTGAAACCACGCCATAGGCGGACAGGCGTGAAATGTCAAAAAAGAATGAAATTGTCTAATTGTTAAATTGTTCCATTGTTTTTCAGCAATATGGCAATTAAGCAATGCAGCATTTTTAAGTATCAAGCCTGTCCGACTTCGACGGGTATCAAGACACAGTACAAATGAAAAAGATAAAAGTTTTTATTCGGCTTTTATTAGTGCATTCGCGGCATGCTTTTGCTTTAATAGCCACTAATATACGAAAGCCAATATCAGTTTACACTTCTCAGTCTTCAAGCTTTAGTCAACAGTATTGGCCTTCGGACTGTTTCAAGCAAAATCAAGTTGTACTTTTTTTAGATCCGGAAGAGATACACGTTTACTTATGTTAAGGATTTCTATACCTACTACCTGATCGTCCTGATTATAATCAAGCACTATACCGTCCTTAACTTCTTCAGACTCAATTATATTTGAATTATCGAATCGTATATAAAGAGCATCAACTTTTTCATCATAATAAAGTTTCATTTTAATTCTCCTTTCATTCTTCGGTCAAAAAAAGCGGTTACTATTGTTATTGGATCAGATTCCACATTACAGACTACCCTCAAGACTCTGTTATCATAATCGGTAATTATCTTCAATCGATGTTCCAAATTAATACTTTTTTTATCATTATCAACATGGTCAGGTTTTCTACAAGCCTGATCTATCCACTTAACATCAATCTTTCTTTCGGTAATAACTTTCTTTGCATGTTCTGATAATATGAAATTGCTCATATATGAGCCTGCTCTAAAAAGGTAAAATTATTATCGAAATTCTTTGATTTTGCAATAAAACCGAAATCAAAAATATTCAAATTGGGCTTTTTAGATTCGGCTCATATATTATTATGATCTAATTTATTAGAAGCAGAAGCTAGTGTATCAACAATTAAATTATGCAACATAATGTTTTGATAGTTTTCCATCGGCATCTTCTTTTGTAAATGTCCAATGGATTTTTTTCTTCTCGTTATTCCTTTATAATAACCACTTATTTAACTCACTTTTCAAGATAGCTTCCTGACCGATTCTTCTTGATAAACATTCTCTTTCCATTATGTTGATTTCTATTTCAGCCATATTAAGCCAACTACCATGTTTCGGTGTATAGTAAAATTCTATTTTGCTCAAAATCCTTTTGGATTCTCTGTTCGTAAATGTTTCATAAAAAGATGAACTAAAATGAGTGTTTAGATTATCAAGTACTAATCGTATCATCTTTGCTTCTTTATAATCTTTTTCCACCAACTCTTTAATGAAATAAGCAAAATCTTTTTTCTTCCTATT
>DSBF01000143.1 GCA_011049495.1 Ignavibacteria bacterium | reverse complement strand
TTGTTGACCGACTAAAACGAAAATAAGATTAACAGGTTCTCCATCTAAAGCGTTATATTCAATTGGATGAGAAGATTTGCCAAAGGCAGCAACAATACCCTTAACCGCGTCGGATTTAGCATGAGGAATTGCAAAACCTTTTCCAACGCCTGTTGACATAATTTTTTCCCTGCTGAGAATGGATTTTTTTACCTCATTTATATCCTTTATACCAGGATCATCAACAAATAGATCGATCAATTCTTCTATCACTTTTTCTTTCTCGGTAGAGGTGATTTCCACCTTAATTCTGGAAGTAGTAAGTATTTCGCAAATCTTCATTTTCTCGTCAGAACATTAGTTTTTGGAAAAGTTAATTTAAGAAACGGCATCTGTTATATCAATTTATGAAATGAAAAATAAAAAATTGCATTCTATTATCCTATTTCACTTGTTTAGCTAAATGATAACCTTTAATTTGGTTGACACCAATTTTTTGTATTAATGAAAACGAGGATGGAATATGGATATTGAAAACAAAACCGTATTAGTTTTGGGCGGATACGGACTGGTTGGTAATGCAATCGTCAGGAAAATTGTTCCTGAAAAACCCAAAAAAATTATTGTAACTTCTTTATTTAAACATGAAGCAGAGGAAGAATGTAAGAAATTGTACGAGGAATTCCCCGATGCCAAAAAAGGTTATTTTGAACCCTGGTGGGGAAATATTTTCGTAAGAAACGAATTCAAAGACGAAGACCGACTTGCTATTCTTTCCGACAAGCAAAAAAGAAGAGTTTTGATGGCTGATATAATGGAAGAATTAACAGATGACGTTCTTCATAGCTCTTCAATTTACCAATTGCTTAGTAAGTACAAACCTGAAATTATAATTGATTCAATTAACTCGGCAACCGGTATTGCTTACCAAGATATTTACACAACTTATCATCACATTAAAAAAGTTATTGATTCGCAACCATCTGTTGAGCAGCTTGCAGAAGAAACAGAAAAACTTTTATGCACGGTTTACATTCCACAGTTGATTAGACATATTCAAATACTTTACAACTCAATGCGAGAGATGGGAACAAAGATTTACGTCAAAATCGGTACAAGCGGAACCGGTGGTATGGGTCTGAATATTCCTTACACTCACAGCGAAGAAAAACCATCAAGAGTTTTATTAAGTAAATCTTCAGTCGCCGGTGCACATACACTATTATTATTTTTGATGGGTAGAACACCAGGCGGCACAATCACAAAAGAAATAAAACCGACTGCGGCAATAGCTTGGAAACGAATTGCATACGGAGAAATCAAAAAGAAAGGAAAACCAATCGAAATAATTGAAGTTGATCCCACGGAAGCAATTCCGCTTAAAGATAGATTGGTTTTGAAGGAAGGGAATAAATTTAAATCCACCGGTGAGATATTAAAATCGGTATTTATAGATACCGGCGAAAACGGAACATTTTCACGCGGTGAATTTGAAACTATTACGGCACAAGGACAAATGGAATATGTAACACCCGAAGAAATTGCAGTCGATGCGATTTATGAAATTCGAGGAGGAAACACAGGACACGATATAATAAACGCACTTGATAACGCAACTTTAGCCCCGACATACCGTGCAGGATTTATGCAGCATGCGGCAGTCGATAGGCTTGCCGAACTTGAAAAAGAATACGGTTCCGATAGTGTTGCTTTTGAATTACTTGGACCGCCCCGCCTTTCAAAATTACTGCATGAAATAAATATTCTTAAAAAAATTGGCGGCGGTATGAAAACTATTATTGAGAATACTCCGGAGAAATTATCCGAGAAATGTCACCAGTATATAGTTGAGAACAGAAAACTCAGAAATGAAATCATCTCTATAGGAATTCCGATTTTATTGCCGAACGGAAAATCATTATTAAGAGGTAATGATATTAAAATTCCTCCATTCAGAGGAGAAAACGAACTCCCGCTTAATGATGAAAATATTGACAAATGGGCTTTTGATGGATGGGTTGATCTTCGTGAAAAAAATATGAACGTATGGATAGAGCGATTGAAAACAATTATTAAAGAAGCTGAATCAATCAATCCGAACGATACCAGCTCAATGCATGTTAGAACAAAAAAATACTGGAATAATTTTGAAAAGATTGACATCGGTAAAGTTGTCGGCTGGATCTTCATTAAAGAAGAAAAAGGCGAAAGGATGAAAGCGTAGGTTGGTTATTCGTTATTGAGTTATTAGGTATTGAATTATTTGTTATTTAGAATTGATTAATTGCCGCATGGCTACATTGTTAACAACAATTTGACAATTAAACCATGCGGCAATATTTTTTATAGTATTAACTTCTAATTGTGTTTTGTATCTCTATTTTTATCAACCCAATAAGCCCAAAGCACAAACAACCACTGTAAATTTCCCGCCCACGCTATTGTCTGTTCATTTGGTGGTGCTGAACCGAATACATTCATTATATAGACGAGTAAAAGAAAGATTATTAATCCCCAAAACCCGTATTCACCTTTCTTGTTTTTAGCTTTTGTGATTTTCATATAAAAAAATATACCGACAGCAAAGATTGCAGTTTCAACAAGGAGTGTAAAAATTAATGAATTCCATAAACCTAACCCGACTTTAATTTCTAAGCCCGGTGCAATCGGTAAATCCGGTGCATGAGTAAGTAAATCCAGCACCCAATGACTTAGAACAAGAGCACCCAACAATAATACGGTTTTAAAATTCTTCTTGATTAAATAATAGACTCCACCCACAACAATTCCCCAAAATAAAACACCAACTAAACTGTGAGTAAATGGATAATAAATAAAATCCAATGGAGTAAATGCGGTATTACCCGGATCAATTACAACTTTCTCAATACCGAGTAATAAAAAAATAGGCATATAAATCAATAAATTGTGAAGCGAAAAAAAGTGTACCGAGTGAAGGTTTTTGATCAACTCTTTTTGCTGCAAGTCCAACTCCAAAATGTCCAATAAACATTTAAGTATCTCTCCTAAAATTTTTCGGAACAAACTTAACAAAGAAATGGGATAAATTGTATTATTAAGTCACCTTACGCACAAACATTGAAGGTTGCTTGTTTTTAACCTTCAATGTTGCATTAATAGGCTAAAATTAAGTTACCTGAAAGGTCTGAAAACAGTAACCTTTAAGGAAATAACATCTTTGCGTAAGGTGAGTTATTAAGAAATAATAATTTTCTCTAAAAGTATAACAGAATGATTGATTGAATGATTGTATATTTGATTGATTGATTGATTTTGTGAAAGATTTATTGTCCGACATTTATACCGTCTAAATTAAGATTTGTAAAAATTCTCCCCCTCTCCTTTTCTCCTCCTCCCCTCATCTCCACTTCTCCCCCTTTCCTCTTATCGACTTCTCGCTTACCGCATTTAAAAATTCAATCCTTGTAAAAACATCAACTACCAAGTTTCATGAATAAACTGATCTTTTGCTTTCAGAAGATAATTTTGATTTTGGTAAATAATGTTAACAACAACGTCAACAAGAATTTGCGTTTGCCATTTGGGTCCGTCTCTAGCAACTTTAATTAATCTGCGTGGTGGATTTTGGTAAGAAGGAGATTCTTCATAATAAAGATAAGCCCGCCAGATATCGTTTCCCTTAATTACATAAATTGCATCGGTGTCAATTTCTTTTGAAATATCAGTACTATCTGTTGTGCTAATATAAACAACGGCGATAATCGGTTTACCGTCAGGCGGACTAATAGGCATAAAATCACGCCATAATTCAGTAGTGAGGAAAATATTTTGTCCAGCAACACTCAATGTTTCCGGTGCGGCAAGCAATGTTTCTAATGGGATTTCTTTCGGCACAACTACCGGATTTGAATCATCTTTGCATCCAATTAATAGT
>DSBF01000073.1 GCA_011049495.1 Ignavibacteria bacterium | reverse complement strand
ATCCAACGCTTTAATTCCATCGAAAGATTTTTGTATGTGCGATATGTTAAGCAGTTTAGTCAATTATTAAGCTTTCCACTAATTTATTAGGTTCTGGTTACTGGGTTCTAGTCGCTGGTAAAAACAACCACTTATCCAGTACCCAGCCCCTAGTGCCCAGCGACCAGGAACCAGCACCTTGTACCCAGCTACTATTTTTTTACTTCAAAAGTCTCGCGCCATGATATATGGCAACGATCTCTATTACTTCATCTTTTATTCTATATATAATTCGATAGTGTGAGTAAAATTTTTCACGTATTGAATCATTATTGTACTCGGGGACTATTCTCCCGGATTGAGGTTGTTCCGGTATAGTCTTTACCAACTCCAAAATTCGTTTTACTACAAGAGAGGCATAGTAGTTCGAATCCTTTGCTATGTAGTGATGTATGTCTTCAAGATTTTCGGCAGCACGCGGCGACCATATTATTTTTCCAGCCATTTCGACATCCGCTCTTCTACTTTGTTATGCGGAATCCCCTTACCTTCATCCAATTCTTTTAACCCGGAATCAACTTGAATTTTAAAGTAGAGTTTCTCAATAACATCATCTATGCTGACATCATCAGGCATTTCAGAAATCAATTTTATGATTTTATCCTTTACGACTTCCATATCTTCTCCGTTTAAACATGATTAATGTTATAATCTACAAATTACTGTTACCAGAAACCAGCATCCAACAACCAGACCCCAGTACCTAGTACCCAAAACCCAGCACCCAGCATCATTCTTTTGGTTCCAACTTATACTCCCCAATAAACCCCTGCGGTCTCCACAACATAAAGATTATTAATAGTCCGCCATACAACATTTGTCTAATGTTTGCAGCGACCGAATTTGGTAGACCAACAAACCTCAACAGTTCCGGCAATGCAACCAACACAATCGCACCGACAATAGAACCTCTCAAATTTGCCGCGCCGCCTATAATTACTATCGATATAATAAATATCGATTCCATAAGTGTAAAAGAAGTCGGGTCAATGTATGTAATGTACGTCGCGTAAATTACTCCGGCAATTGAAGCTAAAGCAGCGCCGACCATAAATATTTTCACCTTCGCCTCAACAACATGCTTGCCCGCTGCTTCCGCAAAGACTTCATCTTCCCTAATTGCCTTCAGCATTCTTCCGAAAGGTGATTTAACAATTTTGTTTGCAAACCAATAAGTAAACACAGCAAGCAGTCCGGTTAAAATTAAAAACTCGATGTGAGTCGAAATTACAAAACCAAAAATTTCCGGCTGAGGTATACCGGGCAAACCAAGAGGACCGCCGGTGAAATTCACTAGGTTATTTAATATGCTGAATGTAATTATCTGGAATGCAAAAGTAGCGATAACAAAGTAGTCATCTTTTATACGCAAAGAAGGAATACCGACAACCGCACCGAACACACCCGCAGCAACAACAGCTAAAAATAAATTAAACAGAAAAGGAGAATCCAAATGAAGAGCCATTAACGCGGCAACGTACGCGCCCACACCGTAAAACGCCGCATGGGCAATGGACAAAATTCCGGTATAACCCACAAGCAGGTTCAACGATATCGACAAGATTGAGTAGATGCCGATTAAAATTAATATGTGAAGTAAGTATTCCATTTTGGGTTCTAGGCTCTGGGTTTTGGGTTCTGGGTTCTGGATCTAATTGATTGAGTAAATTTATTCAGCATTTTACCGAGTTGTTCAAGTTTGTTTAGTAACCGATTGTAAAGTTCTTCGTCCTGTAAAGATTCTGTTTCAAATAATGTTTCCAGATGATCTATTGTTTCATCATTCGAAGCTTGTGCATAGGTAAGATGTTTTACATAATCCATTGTGTATTGTCTTCGCCCATATCCTTCTACAATATTCGATCTAACCGATTTGGATGATCTTCGAATCTGACTCCCTTCTTCATACATCTCAAACTTTGGAAGTTTTGTTAAAGTCATTTTATGAATCTCTATACTTACTTCTCTTGCCATTTTCCAAATTTCTAATTTTTTATAACTCATTTTACCTCCAAGGTGCTGGTTGCTAGGTACTGGGTTCTAGTCACTGGTTGAAAGTTGTTAATTAATTTTGTGTGCGTTTATATACATATATCTTCTTCATGTACAAAACTATAAATGAAACGTTCTTTCCATTTGCTCAATTATTGTATCGAGATTGATTCCTTTGAGTCCCAAGTCTCTCCCGATTGCTTCAATATCAGGCGGATCGTTTTTAAAGCCGGCAATTACTTCTTTTAAATCCTTTTCTAATTGTTCCGGTAAATCATTAATATCTTCATCAGCTAAGGTTACTGCAAGACGAATAATATCATTTCTATGTTTTTTAACGTCTTTACTGTCAACGTTTTCGCCCTCTTCTTTTCTCTTTTTCAAATCAAGATGCGCGCTGGCTTTCAGACACATAAGAGTTGCAACGGATGCTATTTTAACATTGTCTATTTCGTCTGCGTGTTTAATAGTAAATTCATAACATTCATCATCCATTAAAATAGCAGAAAGACTTGTAACGTCTTCATCAATTGGAATCGGTGTGAGCGTTGCGTTGTCATCCAACTTAATTTCCAGGCTGCGGGAAAATAACTCTAACTGCCAAGGGAAAGAATCATCCTCAGGGTTTTTAAACCTATAATAAATTTTCTCTCCTGAACTTTTTTCCTGAATTTCATATTTACCTAAATCAATAAACTCCCAAAACTTTTTAATAAAATCAGCGGAATAAGCTTCCGCTGCCAATACAATATCCAGATCCTTAGTTGCCCTAAAATCAAGACCGGCATTTTCTAATTGCTTATCGCAGGCTGCGCCTCCAATTAATAAATAATTACCTGAAAACTCCTTAAAGAATTCTGAGAATTTATCTAAGCCTTTTACCATAACCGCTCAATCAATTTTTGCAATTCTCCTTGTACACGTTCATTACCGCTATCTTTCAGAATCAAGAAAAGAGAAAGAGGATCAACAACGTTACCGGATGCCAAAATACCCGGATCATATTTCCAAACTTGAAGAGTTATTCTTGCATCAGGCGAATCAACTAGTTTTATTTTCTTCTTTTTGAATATTTTTTTTGATGTATCATAAGATATAGCATAATAATTTTTATTCGTCGCAGCAATTGCCGTGTAATGGGCAAGAGCATTTATACCTGTTTTATAAAAAGAATCATAATTACAATTATCATCAGTAAAAACTTCTTTACTGATCGGGTTAATTAAATACCCTTGTGCATCATTCCATACTTGTTCCTTACTTTTGGTAAAAACGAGTTTCTTGCCTTTGCCCCCTTCAATTTCACACAAACCTAGCTGGGCAAGTGCATTTGACGCCCTTGTAATAGTCATGTTCCCATAGTTTAATCTCTTTGCGACCTCATTAAAATTGAAGCCTGCGATTTTATTACCCAACAGAAAATAGAATAGTAAACATTGTGCTGCAGGAGAAAGGAGCTCCGTTTTTTTTATTTGTTTGTTTTTATACTCTTTGAAATCGATAAACAAACCGGGAATAAACATTTGCTTGCCGGGGACTACAAAACCCACTTTTTTTTGAATAAGTCTTTTACGATTATATGCTGCTATATTTTCCAGAATAAAAACTACGGGTTTCTGAGTCGCCTTTTCAATTACCTCCGATTGCTTTTTATATTGGTCCGGCGTTAAACCGGAGTTGAAAACAAAAAGAATCTCGCGCCCTAATATTTCACCTATATTTATATTATTTCTTAAATACAAAGGCAGTTTACCTAATTCCTTTTTAGAAGGAGTTTTTATTTTTAATTCAATCCCAAGCGTTTCTTTAATATATTTTTTGAGATATTTCATCTACAAACTTTTATTTATTATTATCATAATATAT
>DSBF01000385.1 GCA_011049495.1 Ignavibacteria bacterium | reverse complement strand
TTTCTGTATTGCTCTATTGAATCTTTTCTCTTCTTAGCTGCACCGGATAACAAATTAATTTCATCTTCGGGGGATAAACTTTTATCCTTACCACTCTTCTCGAATTCAAGTATCAATGCTCTAATAGAGCGGATGGTTTCGAGTTTTAACTTATCTCCGGATTTCATTGCTGCTTTTAGATCTTCATTAATTTTTTCTTTTAGTGTCATTTGAATCTCCATAAAAAAAAAGGCAGGCTATTGAAAATAACCTGCCTCAAAAATAATATATTGCTATAAAATTATCTTTTCAAAAGTGAAGAGTAATTTATACGTCTTGCATCAGCCTTTCTCAACTCTTGCTGAATATCGGTTACAACTCCCATATTGGCATTTTTATCAACGCGGAAAGACACAATAACATTGGGTAACTCTACACGTTTTCTATACATTATATCACGTATTTCTTCCTGCCTAACAATACTGTCGTTAATTTGAATTCTTTCATCTCTACCAACCCAGACGTAAGAAACTAATCTTTTATTTTCAATTTTTTCAATAAATTCCGCTTCCGGTAAAGAAAATTGCACCAGCACATCTACCTCTCTTAACTGTGTTGCAACCATAAAAAACAACAACAACATAAAGACAATATCAGGCAGAGATGCAGTTGGAATATCTTGCTTGACAGAAGCTCGTTTCTTTTTAAATTTCATGATGTTTCCTTTAGTTAATTCCTCTAAACCTTTTCGGGTTCAGCAATCGAAATAATTATTGGAATTTTTGCTCGTACATCTTCCAGTTCTTCAGGAGTTAAGTCTCTAACAGATTTACCATACTTAGCACCGGCATATTCCTCCCAAACTTCAAAATAGGCGCCTTTAACTTGATCGAGTGACTGCAAGTACAAGTTATATACTGTTCTTC
Source organism: Ignavibacteria bacterium (assembly GCA_011049495.1). GTDB lineage: Bacteria > Bacteroidota > Ignavibacteria > Ignavibacteriales > Melioribacteraceae > SURF-28. The sequence goes on along the minus strand of DSBF01000385.1, from coordinate 3,008 downwards.
TATCGGTTTTTACTGAGACGACCAATTTTTTATTACTTGGAAGTTCAATTTTTTCTGTGATTCTAATCTTCAGGTTGTCTTTGATTTGTGGAATGGCAATAATGTTTCCGTCAAGAAGAACATCTCCGTTCTCGTTAATAAGCAGAGCAGCCATCCTATCTTTAGACAATGGGACAAATTCCTGTTCTTCCGGTGGGACAAATTCAGGCAAAACCAAACCGATACCGGTATCAACATCTATGTTTGTGGATACCAGGAAGAAGAGCAAGAGCAGAAACGCAATATCTGCCATTGAACTTGTAGGAATCTGTGCTTCTCCTAGTTTTCTCTTTTTAATTTTTACCATAGTTGTTTACCGTTTATTTTCCTTTTTGCATTTCATAAAGAGCATCAATCAATTCAATTGAGCTTTCTTCCATATCTGCTACTAATTTGTCGATTCTAGCAACAAAATAGTTATAGAATACTTGAAGAATAATAGCAACAATCAAACCGAACAAAGTTGTAAGCAACGCGATAGAAATACCGCCGGCAACAACCGCAGGTGAAAGTTGAGCGGCTTCTTTAATAGCGTCGAAAGCTTCGATCATACCAAATACGGTACCGGTAAAACCAAGCATAGGCGCAATAGTAATAAAAGTTGAAATCCAAATGAGTCCTCTTTCGAGAAATCCCATTTCGATTGCACCATAAGCCATGATAGCTTTTTCGGAAGCTTCAATGCCTTCATCAGCTCTTAATAAACCGGCGTGAAATACAGATGCAATTGAACCGCGGGTATTTTCGCAAACCTTCATTGCACCTTGAACACCTTCTTTAGTAAGTGCATCTTTAACTTGAACAATGAATCTTTTTGTGTTCATTGTTGCACGTGAAAGTGTATAAATTCTTTCAAAAGAAAATCCTAATCCTAATACTAAGCAACCAAGAATCGGCCACATAAAACCACCACCCTCGACAAACTTTTCTTGTAAGTAAGTGAGGACACCGGTATCTTGAGCTTGTGCAATAACATAGGATACAAATCCTAATATCTCTGAAAATTGCATGTGAAATAACCTCCGAAATTATTTAATTGTTGTTGGTTTATAAACTTTATTCAATAAAAATACTGTTCTAACATTACGGTTTTAACAAAAAAAAGTCAATAAATTATTTTTCAACGCAGATGTCTTTTTTATTGATTTAATGTAAAAGGCAATTCTAAAATATTCCCTGATAATATCCGGCTATTTTCAAAAATATCGTATACTAACTTACTAATATTCTTGCTATTTACCATATCTGAACTATTTTTAACCCATTCCCTATTTTCCTCGGTATCTAGAATATTCGGAGCAATTGCATTGACCGAAAGATTATATTTTCTGCCTTCCTTAGATAGAGTTTTAACAAGATAATTCAAAGCATTTTTCGAAAGACCGTAGGCTGATTTTTCCACGGCTGGTGCAAATGCAGTTAGTGCACTCGTAAAACATATTGCTCCACCTTTCGACTTTCGACAGATCAAAGAGAAGTGTTTTGCAAGAAGAAATGAAATATTAAGGTTAAGATTGAGCATCTTTTGCCATTCTTCATAATCGTATTCGGCTATAATTTTCCCCCCGGCAAAACCACCGATTGTACTGAAAAGAAAATATTGAGTATCAAGGTCAATTTTTATTTTGTTAAATACTTCTCTAACATTTTCTTCAATTGATAAATCGCCGGTCTGAATAAACTCAGTATTATTAGCTGTTATGGATAATTCCTTCGAATCAAACAAATAAGCTTTTTCGTAATCTTGGTTAAGAAGATATTCTATAACACCTTTTCCAAGATTACCTCCAGCCCCAAAAACTAAAAGTATTTTTTTCATATACACCTCACTTAACAATAAAAAATCTTGCAGCTACCGGTAAATGATCGGCATAGCCGCCGATATATTTACCTCCTTCAAACGATGGTATGATTGAACCTTTTTTCTTACCATCAGTGTGAGTGAAAAAATCATCGCTTACTATTTTAAAAGAATTATCAACGTATTCAATGCCGATTTCATCAAAAAAGCCATTTGAAATAATTATTTGGTCAAGCATATTGAATTCATTATTGTAAAGATGAGTACCTATTCCCTCTTCGAACATATCCCACGAAAGATTTATTAACTCCGGTTCGGGTTCATCTATTTTCTTTGCTTTAAGAATATTATTTAGAGAATAGTTATTCGGTTCATCATTGAAATCACCAACAATTATAAAATTATTTCTTTCACGAACCACCGATAAAGAATCAACATATCTTTTCAAAGTAGATGCGGCATTAATTCTTCTTGGGTTTGATCTTTCTTCGCCTCCACGGCGTGAAGGCCAATGATTTACAAATACATCAATAATTTCATCAAAATATTTTAGTGAAACATGCAAAATATCTCGTGTTGAATATTCTTCATCAAAAAATAATATCGGAATTTTATTGTATTCGATAAGTTCAAATATATCCTCGTCATACATTAAATAATTATCTATTCCTCTTGAATCGGGCGAATCAAATCCAACAACACGATAATTTCTGTTTGGCAGGAAATTTATAATAAGTTTTTCAACTAAGTATTTATGTTCTATTTCTATTAAACCGAGAATATCGGGTCCCTTGTTTTTATTCATAAAAGAAATTACATCTGCCAAATTTTTCATCTTATTGAAAATTCTTTCGTTTGTCCATCTTTTATTACCCGTTTCAAGAAAGTCTTCATCATTCTTATCCGGGTCGTCAATGTTATCGAATAAATTTTCAACGTTCCATGAAGCAACGTAAATTGTATCACTTTCCCAAGCAAGAGTTGAATTAAAAGAGGTGAGGATTATTGTTATAATAAAAATATATTTCATAAGTAAAGTAAGACTTAGTAACTCACCTTACGCATAGATGTTATTACCTTAAAGGTTACTGTTTTCAGACCTTTCAGGTAACTTAATTTTAGCCTATTAATGCAACATTGAAGGTTAAAAACAAGCAACCTTCAATGT
>DSBF01000553.1 GCA_011049495.1 Ignavibacteria bacterium | reverse complement strand
GGGACTAGTTCAAAATAAACCAAGTGATGAAGAAGTTATTTACAAGGCAAGAAGTATGAATCCACAATATCCCGGAATATTCGACTTGTCTTGTTGGGAAATAGGAAGAAATTGGTGTAAACCAAGAATACCTTTATGTGCACAATGCCCTTTAAATAATCATTGTCCAAAGGTAGGCATCAATTAAAAAACACCTAACCAGTGGCTCAAGGCGACAGCGTTTTCGCATTCGGCATTTTACAAGTTTTTGTGTTTGTCGTTCCGTATCAAGTTTCTTGTTCAAGGTAGTATTGCTATGAAAGTTTTTTGTAATTATAAAAATTATTAACAAGTTCGGCGTTGTAGTTCTGGGGCTGCGCCTTAGCCACAACGCCTTATACTTTTAGCGTCTACTGTAAATATAATTTCTTTTTCTTAATTTTAAATAAAAAAAGGAAGAGATTCTTAATGAAAGGAATTCGAGTTTATATTGATACATCAATTATTGGAGGGAAGTACGATTCGGAATTTCAAAAAGCAAGTGAAATATTCTTTGAACAAGCTAAAGAGAATAAATTTCATTTGATAATTTCTGCTTTGGTTCAAGAGGAAATTGTTGCAGCTCCAGAGATGGTTAAAAAATTTTTTGATGAGTTGAAATCTGATGCAACCTTGATTGAAGTATCGGAAGATGCATTAAGACTAAGAGAAGCATATCTTAAAGCAAATATAGTAACAAAAAAAAGTTCAAATGATGCACTACACGTTGCTCTTGCAACAGTAAACAATTGCCCTATGATTATAAGTTGGAATTTTAAGCACATTGTTCATTATGAAAAAATAACTCTGTATAACTCAATTAATATATTAGAAGGTTATCAACAAATAGCAATTCATTCCCCATTGGAGGTAATAAGTTATGATTAAAAAAGAATTTGATTGTGTAGAAATGAAAAGAAAAGGTGCGGATATATTGCAGAAAAGATTAGTTGGTTTAACATTAGAAGAAGAATTAAAATTTTGGCAAGAGCGCACTAAAGAATTAAAAAAAGAACAACAAAGATTAAGAAAAAGAAAAAAGGTAATGTCAAAAGTATAACAAGTGGCTCAAGGCGACAGCGTTTTCGCATTCGGCATTTTACAAATTTTAGAGATAGTCGTACCGTTTCAAGTATCCTGTTCAAGGTAGTCGTGTTATGAAAGTTTTTTCTAATTATAAAAATTGTTTAACAAATTCGGCATTGTAGTTATGGGCTGCGCCTTAGCCACAACGCCTACTACCGACAAGTCAAGTAAAAAATATGATATATTGAAAATATTTTTTAGCATGGTTCTTTGAAAATGTGATTATGCTGATGAAAAAAGTAAATATTTTTTTATTCCATAGGGCATACTTTACCCTTTGCTTTTTTTTAGTAACCGGATGAAAGTCCCGGTATAGTTTGTTCTCTTTAACCTTTCCCCGTAAAAAACACGGGACACGCCTTACTTCCGTCAATACAAATATATCTTTTGTATTTATACGAATTATCCTATTCGATTCAATGAGAACCAGGACAACCATCTTATCAGTTAGTCATGGCGTTTTATTAAACCCATTATTGACCTAAGCGTATGGTCATCCCGGTTACTAATAGTAGAGTGTTGGTTTACACATTCGTTATATGCTTAAAAAATAATCTTGATGTTGTCGTAATATAGGCTTATATTTAGTCTAAAATAAAGACAATATAAGGATTCAATAATGAAAAATATCTCAGTTTCAAATGACATAATTCCAGTTGGTCAATTCAAATCCGGGTTGGCTAAATACCTCAAAGAAATTCAGAACAAACGTAATTCTTTGATCATCACTCAAAATGGTAAGCCCGCTGGAGTATTAATCTCTCCATCAGAATTTGATGATTTGAGACAAACCAAACTCTTCATTGATTCAATTTCACGTGGTTTATCGAACTCTGAAAAAGGAGAAGTTTTATCTACTTCACAACTTAGAAGTGAATTACAAAAAACGCGGACCGAAAAAGAAAGATGAAAATATTTTGGACAAAAGAAGCAATACTTCGATTACAAGATATTGAAGAATACATCTCAAGAGATAATCCTGTTGTTGCTATCGAGTTTGTTGACAAGTTAATATCACTTGCTGGAACCTTAATTGATAATCCAGAAAAAGGTAGAATCGTGCCAGAATTGTCGATGGAGAGTATACGAGAGTTGTTATATAAAAATTATCGAATCGTTTACTTGGTTAAGAAAAGCTCTGTAGACATTCTTACTGTATTTGAGGGTCATCAATTATTGAAGAAAGAAGAAATATTTAAAAGTAAAAATTGAGAAACGCATATAACTCTCAAATCAAAGCAACTGCTTTAAACATTGCGGCATTGTACAAGTATTTTGGTTGTGTTGTAAATGATAAATACTTTTTGAGTTTAGTGAATAAAGCGATTTTTAAATAATTATCGACATTGGTTGTAAGTTCTGCATTGTAGTTCTGGGCTGCGCTTTATTTGCGCCGTTATGTGCCTAAACATAGAGTGCAACAAAATATAAAAATGGATACAGGCGATTTATCTGAAGAAGCTTATGATGCAGTAATTATAGGCGCTGAAAAATTTCATCACGATTTAACATTGCAATTTGGTGTAATGGCTTCGGATTGTAAAGATGAAAGTGAATATTTAAAAGAAGCATTATTATTGATAAAAGAATTTGAATCGTATATAGAAGAAGCAATGGACAAAATATTCTATGAGAATACTCCTGAAAAAAGTAAATTTAGAACAGCATTAAAAGAAATAAGGGAAGCAACAAAAGAAGTTCAAAAAATGCCACTGGAAAAAAAAACATATATAGAAAGGTGATATAATGAAACTTACCAATGAACAAATAAAATCAATAGCTGAAGATTTGGATATTGGAATGAATGTATATGTTCATATTGAAACAAATGAAATAAAAACTATAATAGATTTCGATCAGCATTTTGATGCAGATACAGAACTATGGGAAGAAGATATAAATGAGATTGAAGAAAATTTTGATAAATATTTTCAATTCGAGAAAATGGATTCCAGAGAATCATTTCAAGTAATGGCAGATTTTGTTGAAACTGTAGAAGATGAAAAACTAAGAGAAAAATTAGAATTGGGATTAAGTCTTTCAAAACCGTTTAGAAATTTCAAAGATATAATAGATGATGAAAATGAATATAGAAAACGATGGTTTACATTTAAAGATGAAAGATACATAGAGTTTGTAAAAGAGCAGATAGAAAGATATAATAAAAGTATTTAGTAAAGGCACCTAACATCTTTAATCCGCCAAAAGAATTGCGGACAGGTAAGTAAAACCACCTACGCCCGTTAGCCAACTGACTTCGGTGGTCGAGAAGTCTCCCCCTACGCTAAAATACAGCTTCGTGGGACAAGCCTTCTTTCGTTAAAATTCAAACTCGGAGGATGGGCAAGCAGACATAGATATTCCTGACAAAATGTATTTGTTAGAAAGTTCTTTCGCATGGTGATGACTTGGTCATGACAACCTGACAAAAAAATACTCTCAACAAGCTAGTTTTTTAGTTACTCAAGTTGACCGCCTTTAAAGGTAAGCCGTTGAAACGTCTTATTTATCGAGGTTTCAGCCAAGAGCAACACACGACTTAAGAGTGCGTGGCATAACCCCAAAGTTTTATTTTGACTAATAATGTCGCCTCTAACGAGGCTATAAGAGATTTTGAGAATTTTTTTTTACCATAATATCGCTTCTAACGAAGCTATGGTAGAATGATAAAGTGACGTAGTCACAAAATTATGGTAAAAATAAGAAGTAGAAAGATTATAAAAGTGCTGTAGGCACGACATTATTTAATATGAAGAGCCAAAAGTACTTATGCAACAGACTCTTAAGTCGTGGATTGCTCAAAAAATAATTATGTTTTTTAACCGTTTTAACGG
>DSBF01000574.1 GCA_011049495.1 Ignavibacteria bacterium | reverse complement strand
AGGTCACTGATTAAAATAATAATCAATAACAGAAAACTGATTATCTTTAACGATATGTGAAAAGTTTTTTTCATAAATAAAAAAAAGACCGTTCGAAATAATAAAGATTAACGAACGGTCTTCAAAATAAAAGGGGAAAGAATTTTATGGAGTATTCCCTTCCTTGCGTTTTTTTTTAACATCTTGTACTTCGTTACGCATATCTTGAGCTAATTTTTTCAATTCGCTCAAACCTTTACGCACTCTTGTTCCAGCAGCAGCTTGCCCTTTAACGTAGAACTTTTCTACGTCCTGCTCCATTGTTTTTAAGTGATCAAACAGTTTTTGATAAGATTCACTCATGAAGACCTCCTTAATGAATTGGTGATTAGTTATTTAGAATTAGCGAGAATTATTTCAGCAATATCTTTTACTTCTACGTCATCTTGTTTGTCGAATGACTTAACACCATCAGTCATCATAGTCATACAAAACGGACAAGCGGAAGCAATTGTATCGGCATTAGTATTTAACGCTTCTTCAGTTCTGTTTTCGTTAATTCTCTGCCCCTCTGTTTCTTCTAAGAACATTCTTCCGCCGCCAGCACCGCAGCAGAATCCTTTATCCATATTTCGCTGCATTTCAACTAACTCTAATCCGTGAATATTTTTTAACGGATTTCGAGGCGAATCATAAATATCATTATATCTTCCAAGATAACACGAATCATGAAAGGTTACTTTTGATTTCACTTCTTTTTCTTTTAGTTCAATCTTTCCATCATTAATTAACTCTTCTATCATTTCGGTATGATGAATAACTTCATACTTACCTCCGAATTGAGGGAATTCATTTTTAATAGAATTATAACAATGCGGACAACCGGTAACAATTTTTTTTACATTGTATCCATTTAGAACTTCTATATTTTCTTGCATCAACATTTGAGCAAGATATTCGTTACCAAGTCTGCGTGCAGTATCGCCGTTGCATTTTTCTTCGGTTCCTAAAATTCGAAAATCGATTCCGGCTTTCTGCATGATTTGGGCAAAAGCTTTTGTTACTTTTTTATAGCGTTCGTCAAATGACCCTGCACAACCGACCCAAAACAAAATTTCACCGTTTGGATCTTCAGCCATTGTTTTAATATTCATCCCTTCTGCCCAATTTGCGCGATCTTGATGATTGAATGCCCAGGGCGTGAAGTTGGTTTCGAGATTCTTGAATATTGTATTCAATTCATTTGGGAATTGTGATTCCATCAATACAAGATTTCTTCTCATATCAACGATGGAATCGATATGTTCAATTGTAACGGGACATTCATAAACACAAGCGTTACATGTTGTACACGCCCAAAGTTCTTCATCAGTAATAAAATCATGTACTAAAGTTTTATCTGTGATTCCTTCAACTTCTTTTCTATTTATAACAAGAGGAGCTTTTTCTTCTAAACGATGTCTTATATCTACAATTATTTTCCTTGGTGATAATGTTTTCCCGGTGTTGGCAGCGGGACATGCGGCAGTACATCTTCCGCACTCTGTACAAGCATAACCATCAAGTAATTGTTTCCAGGTTAAATGTTCAACATCAGAAGCTCCGAATTGCTCTATGTTTTCGTCTTCTAAATTTAACGGCGTTAATTGATACTTTTTGTCATCGAGTTTTGCAAAAAACACATTTGGAATTGAACTGAAAACATGAAGATGTTTTGAATAAGGTAGATAATTCATAAATACAAAAATCACAAGAATATGAATCCACCAAAAAATTTCATAGCTAAGTATTGCTGAAGAACTTCCGCTTTCGTAAAACGCAGATGCTAATTGAAATGAAATCGGGTAAACTTCATACTCTGCTAAAATAAAACCATTTTTAGCAATGTGGGCAGCACTTTGTCCAAACATTGAAAGAACTACTAATAAGATCATAGTAAGAATTAATGTTGCATCTATCTTGCCTTCTTTCCCAACTTCCAGTCTTTCTATTTTTAATATATATCTTCTATATAAAGCAAACACGACCGAAAATAACACTAACAATCCAAAAATATCTTTGATAATAGTTATAACAGCGAGAAGTGGACCTAAAAACTCTAAATCAAAGGGAGAATAAAAACCTTGTATAATGCTTTCTATTACTGCAACGAGGAATAACATAAATCCCCAAAAAATAAGGAAGTGAATTGCGCCGGCAACAGGATCTCGCAATAATTTAGTTTGACCAAATGCAATTTTAATAACGTTTTTAATTCGAGCGGCGGGATTATCAAACCGGTTTTCTTTTTGACCAATTGTAAGATAAGATATTAATCTTCTTACATTGTAAAAAAGAAATGCAAATGCGGCAAAAAATACAATTATAAAAATGATGTTTTTTAGTTCCATTGTACTCGATGATTATGATAAAAAAGAACAAGAACAAAAAAAGGGATTCCTCAACAAAGAGAAATCCCTAAAAAACTTACACCGGCAGTTTTGGATACTTTTTAGAAAGAGCATAGTAAATACTAATTGCAGCCGAGATTTTTATAATATCCCACACTGAAAAAATCAGCACACCTGCTTTTAAAGCTTCGTTGAGATTACCACCGAAAAATAAAGAAAGATATGCGGCACCAACTAATAGAATTGTTAATGAACCCAAAATCATTGCGATGGTAATTGCTAAAAATGATTTATTATTTTCTATAATTTTTCCGACTAAAAATGCAGCAACCGGGAAAGCAATTAAATAACCGCCGGTTGGACCAACTAAAGTTGCAAACCCAAAATTAAAATTTGCAAAAACCGGTAATCCAACGGCACCTGCTGTAATATAAGCTACTTGGCTTAAAGCACCGTTTCTGGCTCCTAAAAATGCACCGGATAAAATTACAAGCATAGTTTGTAACGTGAATGGAACCGGTTTAACCGGGATGCTTACCTGTGCGGCGAATACCATTAATATGAAAAAGGTTGATATCCAAAATAATTGTGTAGTTGTAACCTTATTCAAATATTGTACTAAAATGTTTGTCTTAACGTTTTCTTTTACTGACATTTCTACCTCGATAACTAATTTAAGTGCTTAATGAAGAATTTATTTGTTTCGTTTAATAATTTTTCCAGTTTATCATTAGTCCCGTTAAATGGATGCTGAGCATTAAATGTATGCCCGGTATTGTGAATAATAAATAATTCTGTTAAACTTTTATCCGCCCAATCATAAAGTAAATTTGCTTCTTGAACCGGTACTGCTAAATCTTGATCACCATGTGCAATAAAAAAAGGTTTTCGCAAATTTTGAACTGCTGATTTTAAATTTAGTGATGAATTTTTGTTTTTTTCAATATCCTCCAAAAAACTATAATTCATCCGCATTAATTGATTTGTACGAGTATTAAGGGCTTCAAAAAATCCCTTTTCCTTCCAATCTTTCTTTTGCCGTTCAGAATATCTATCAAGATTAGCAATTGCCGACCATGTAGCAACTGCTGTAACCTCATGATTTAATGAACCGACTAAAATAGAAATTGCACCCCCCCTGCTGTGACCCAATAACCCGATTTTAATGTTTGGTTCAGTTTTGCCGAAAAACCCATTACGATATGAATTAATAATGAGATTTAATTCATCAACTTCACGTGAATATGTATTTTCAGCAAATTTATCTAATTCAGTAAATTCGGTGGGATTATCACCAATACCGTTAAGCGAAAAATTAAAAGTTATTACAAAAAAACCACTCTTTGCAAAAAATTCCGATAAGTATGGATTAAATCCCCAATCTTTGAATCCCTTAAAACCATGCACAAAAATTAAACAATTATTTTCAACGTTTCCGAAGGTTGTGATGCGTATTTTTTCGCTATCGTGTGTTTCAAGCACATAATCTTTGCTCATGGTCTTAAATATGCCTATTAGCCCCCGAAAAGTCAAGATTTAATATCATAATAAAATATTTTGGTAAGTTTGATT
>DSBF01000406.1 GCA_011049495.1 Ignavibacteria bacterium | reverse complement strand
GACATTTTGGATATCCCGCAGTTCAGCGAAGTCGCGAGCGGAGCGAGCGGCAAGATGAACAAGGGCTTGCCCGCGGCTCATTCAGTAAAAACGCGAGCGCAGCGAGCGTTTTTGCTGAACGTTCGCGTATATCTGATGTTTTGCGGAGCGTAGCGGAGCAAAATATGGGTGGAGGCTCTGCAAGAGCCGTAACCAGATATACGCTGTTAGCTGATGTATTCCTTTTCTTTTCCGACGATAGTCGGTTGTTTTAAAAATTTTTCAAATTTCTTTTTCCGTTTTGGATTTTGGGCAGAGGGGTTAGGGGTGAATGCCCAAAATCCAAAACACCTAATTAGTAGAGGATTTTTTTATCGCTTTCCAAATTAAAACTGATGTAATTACTGTCGTTAAATTCAGCTTTTGGATATATCTCAAAAAACGTCCATTGCTTCATCCCTGCTGTATAAATTTCAAACCAAATTCGTTCAAAATTCCATTGAAAATCCTTTATTTCTCGGCAAAACTCTGACACATTAAATTGTGTCTCATTTATTCTTGAAACAATCAATAAGTGACATTTTGGAAATTGTATTTTACCTTTTGTTTCAAATACATGTTTTGCTAAATTTTTGTAATTGCCATTAAAAGGTTGATTGTGAAAATACAGCTCCATTACTTCTACTGGAAATGCCTCATCGGTTTTTTGATCTAAAAAGTAAATATCGGGACTATCCGCTGGATACAAAACAAACTCTTTTTGTAGCCATTTTTTAATCGCCAATGCTAAAAAACTCGCATGATAAAGTTCCATTAGGCTTTTATTCTGGTGTTTATCATCAAAGACAGCTTGAATGTTTCCATTTTTATCATTAACAGCTTGCTCCAGCAAATTCCTAACACCGATTGGTGTGTACGCTTTTGAACTTTTTCTATCAAAATTTGGTAAATAATGATGATTGTCCATATTTATTTTGCAGAATGTTGCCTTTTGTAAGCGGCGACAATTTTCGCCACTAACTCATTCGGCTTGGCTTCGTATTTTACAAATTCCTTAATGTTATCTTGTTTAACATGCAATTGACCTTCGCCAGTATTTCCTCTGTGTTGACCTTTTGAATAATATTTATTTTTCTCTACTTCCTTTGAAGCAAGCACCCAATACTTAATCGTGTCTCGCCAAACTCCAACCCAAACAAAAACATCGCAACATTTTGGTTTTACCTGTTGAAAGTTCATATCAAAAGGCATTTTTGATTCCCAAGCGAGAGCTTTTACATACAGCGGTTCTTGGCTATCAAAATCAACAGCTCGGGAAGCCTTAACCTCAATTTTGATCATTTTTCCTTTTGATAGCGGATATAAAAAGTCATATTCGCCAGAATAATTTTCTTCAAGTTTTTTGGTTGGCTTGATAAGTTCAGGGGCAAGTTCTTTGAGATGTCCTTGTGCCCATTGTTCGCCAAATCCGCGAGGTGCTGAAATTTCAAAAATATAGAGATACATGTTTCGGGCGATATATTCATCACGGATTTCCAAATAATCGTCCGTGGTAATTTTGCCCAATCCCAACATGCTCGAAATAATGTATTCGTATTCATTGAACGGATAAACGGATATTAAATTTTCAAGACGTGTTTTAAGCCCGTCTCCGTTTTGTTTTGATAGAGAGGCGATCATTTTTTCAAGTTTGCTTTTTAGAATTTCCATAGGATTATTTATTAAAATTTTTAATGTAATTGGTTTCCTCTTCCGTAAGAGCGTATTGTTTCAAAATATAATCATCTAAAATAATAAAATTATTTTTATCTTTGATTGTTTCATCAACCAATCTTACGATGTCATTAAAAATTTTATTACTCCATAGCGGTAGGGGCATTTGTTCAATATGGCTACGTAAAACCTTTATACTTGAAAACTTTTTTTGAAATATGAACTGGTAGAGAGAAGAATTGAGCAAAGCGGCAATAACTTTGATTGGATAATTTGGAACATTTGGAATTACGATATTGGCGCTATTCAATGTCAGTTTTTGTTTGTCGTCATAAGCAAAAACCAAATATTTAGAAATAAATCTATAAATAAGTTTTTCTTTGGCACGATATTTTTCAAGTGGCGCGACTTGTTGAAATTTTTCAGGCGTAAAATGAATATAATTTGACGGCTTGCTCAAAACAAATTTTTCAACATCTTTACCTTTGAAAATTTCCTCAAATCCATTTTGCTGTTCGGCGGCTATATATGCCTTATTATTCCCCGTAACAATACCCAAAGCCCAATCAGCTTGTCCTAATAATGTCGTATGATTGACAGCGTAAATTTTATCGATTATGTCGGTATCAACACAGTTTGCATGTATGTCAAAAATATAATCAACATTATTTTTCCACTTTGATTGTTTGGCGGTATAAGTTTCGTGTTCCTTACGAATTTCTATTTGCCCGTTTTCTTTTTTACTTTTTTCCAGATCAATTCTGATAACTGGCGTAAAAACATTTTTGAAAACGCGGCTAAGATAAGAAACTTTTTTAATATGAGTATTTTTTAAAATTATTTCCCGTATATCTTTATGCGTTTTTACATTAAGGATTGATTCAGGCAGAATAAACGAAATCACGCCACCGTCGCGAAGTAAATCAATACTCTTTTTTAGGAAATACGAAAAAGATTCAAGTGATGTAATCTCGGGGAACGAGGTCTTTAGTCTATCTATATCCGATTTTGAAAAATGCACTCCCCAAGGCGGATTTGTCGCGATAACATCAAAATCTCGGATGTTTTCATCATTCAAGCTAAATAAATCATAATTTCCAATCTCAAAAAGTGTGTTTTTACAAACAATGTTAGGGGCAAAATTTTTGTCCTTATATTTTATCAAAATATTTAATCTCGCAATTCTAACTGCGATTTCATCAATATCAACACCATAAATATTTTTTGGATTTTCTACCACATCAGCGAAAGCCAATAAAAATTGACCTGTTCCGCAACAGGGATCAAGAATTTTTGAATCTTTCTTTGTATAGTCATTGATTATCTCGTTTACAATCACTTCGGGTGTATAGTATGAACCGTTTTGAGATTTTTTTCCTTCAAGCAACAGCGATTGATAAAGGAAGCCCAAGGTATCGCGTTGTTTTGGGATCGTGCAGTCTAGTAAAAAAGCGTATTCGGATTTTATGTCGCTATTTTTGATTTCAGACAGCCACGCTTTTATTTCTTCGCCAATTTGTCTGTTGGTAAAAGAAAAATTTTGTTTCGTTAAATCTTGAATTGTAATATTTGAGATTATTTTTTCTTTTTGAAGCAAATTTAGGCTTAATAACAAGAGAGATAAAGTAGTGTTGATATTTTTTTCCGAAACAAAATTTATAATTTTAGTTATATCATCAACACTAACTCCGCCTCGTAAATATTCATCAGGTATAAAAGTTCTCTCGGCTTTAGATTTGTTGGCTCTTCCATTCAATTTGTCGAGGCCGCCGTTTGTAATATTGGTTTTAACATTTTCTATTTCAGACAAGTTGAAAAAATATCTCTTATCGTCAGTGTATGTTTGCAAATGACCGCATTTAACCCAGTTTCTTACAGTTGCGGTTGAAATACCTAAAAAAGAGGCCGCTTTTTCAAGGTCTATGACATTTTTTGCGTTGATTGATGCGGTCAATTCTTGCATGTTTATACTTTTACTTATGTATTCATTATATCTCGTTTCCCCTTATAAATAAATCGTTTTCGTAGCGGAGCGGAGAAAACACCATATTCCCCTCTATAATTAATGAAAAAGAAATTTAAAAATTTTTAAAACAATTGGGCGATAGCCCAAAAAAGAAAAGGGATATTTCAGCTAATGAGCCGCGGGATATCTGAAGTGGCACAGCGCCGAAGGCGATGGGACATTTTGGATATCCCGCAGTTCAGCGAAGTCGCGAGCGGAGCGAGCGGCAAGATGAACAAGGGCTTGCCCGCGG
>DSBF01000489.1 GCA_011049495.1 Ignavibacteria bacterium | reverse complement strand
TAATATAACATTGGAATAAATATGACGCTTCTGGAAATTACAATAATAACAATGATAAGAATTGCAATAATTATTAGTGTATTGCTCTTAACTGTCTCTTATCTTGTATATTTTGAAAGAAAAATTAGTGCCTGGACTCAAAATCGGATCGGTCCCAACAGAGTTGGTTGGCGCGGTGCTCTTCAGCCTTTTGCAGATGTAGGAAAACTTCTCTTAAAGGAAGACATTGTTCCATCAGCCTCGATTAAATCTATTCATACCCTTGCACCGTTTATCACTTTGTTTATTGCATTTTCAACATATGCAGTTATTCCAATCGGACCCAATGTTACTCTTTTCGGATATGATATTCCGTTAGCAGTTGCTGATGTCAACATCGGTATTTTATATGTATTAGCGTTGACATCATTGGGCGTTTACGGAATAACTTTGGCTGGTTGGTCTTCCGGAAGTAAATATTCTTTACTTGGTGGTATTCGAGCTTCGGCACAAATGATTTCTTATGAAGTTTCTATGGGGTTCTCAATAGCGGGTGTTGTTTTGGTTGCCGGTTCTCTTAGCCCGGTTACTATTGTAGAATCTCAATACGGTTGGATGTGGAATGCAGTTTTACAACCGATTGGATTCATTACTTTCGCAATATCAGCTTTTGCTGAAACAAACCGTTTGCCGTTTGATTTACCGGAAGCTGAACCGGAGCTTGTAGGTGGTTATCATACAGAATATAGCAGTATGAAATTCGCTTCTTTTTTCCTTGCGGAATATGCAAATATGATTATTGCAAGTGCGCTGATTGTTACTCTTTATCTGGGCGGCTGGCAAGTTCCTTATATTGATAAATTAGGTTTAGGTGAGACTCTTACAGTTCTTATTCAAATAGGATCATTTTTTGTGAAGGTGGGAGCCGTTTTATTTTTCTTTATTTGGGTTAGATGGAGTATACCGCGATTCAGATACGATCAACTTATGTCTTTGGGATGGAAAGTTATGTTTCCTTTATCATTGTTTAACGTAGTTTGGGTTGCAGTTCTTATTATGTTGTTCAATATTTAATGCTGAGAAAGGAATTTTACGATGGCAGTTAAAAGAAGAAAAAATGATTTAAACATATTAGAGAAATTATATATTCCTGAAATTGCCAAAGGAATGGCTCTTACGTTAAAGAATATGTTCCGACCTCGTGTAACTATGCAATACCCTGAAGTAAAATTCGATCCTCCTGCATCATACAGAGGAAGACCGGTTTTAGTTGAAGAACCTGAAACTGGCGAAAGGTGTGTTGCTTGTGGTTTATGTTCACGTGTTTGTCCGGCACTCGCAATTGAAGTACAAGCAGCAGAAACTGATCGTGAAAAAGAAAGATATCCCGAAAAATTTGAAATTAATATGATTAGATGCATTTTCTGCGGATTTTGTGAAGAAGTCTGCCCCGAAGAAGCTATTGTTATGAGTAAAGATTATGAACTTGTTTATACGAATAGGCAAGATGCACTTTATGGTAAAGACAAATTATTGGTGCCGGTAGAAGAGCTTCAAGATAGATTAGACTATTTGAGGAATTTTAAGTAAGATAGAATTGAATTTTTTGAGAATTTCAATAAATCGAAAGTATGAGAAATGTTGTTTATATATTGTTATTATCTTTTCTTCTTTCTGTTAATATTTACAGCAGTGACCGCATAAATATTAACAGCATTTCATCTCCCCAATATGTATTGAGAGGGGAGAATTTTACTGTTTCATTAAAGCTGACCCTGCCGTCGGAAACAAATTCACTTGAACTCTATTTGCACATAAATTCTATCGGAGCATTAAAATCCGTTGAACTGAAAAGTCGAAATTTTCAGAAACAGATGCGTTTCTATAGATCAGATACCGAGAGTTTACTTGACAAAGTTTATAAAATTGAATCCGGTGATCTTTCATCTTTAGAAGGAAGGATAATTCAAGTCAATCTTCAATTAACCTCGAGTAGGGAAGAAACTCTGCAATATTTTATAACACCCAAAAAAGATATTAGTGATGAAGAAAGATTACCGGGACAAATCAAAAATGTAAAGATCTATAAAGAATCTGCTGCTGCCGGTAGAAGTCTCGAATTAAGTTCCGGCTCGCAAATGGAATTAGATTTTTCTTTGGACGAGTACGAATCCCCGGTTGCCTTGATCGAGTTCTGGTCTTTTTCCAAAGGAAACCGCTCCGAAGTAATTAATATTATAGATGAAAACCAGAATGAATTAACTAATATTTCGATTTCGGATTTTGGATATTTAACTACACCGAATTTTTTCGATGCCGAGTTCTTTAAAGAAATCTTCATTGATCAATCAAGTTGGAATTACTTTTTAATTAAGTTCAACACAAATTCCGGGAAGGTTAAATTTTATCTGAATAATTTCCTTTTCTACGAAGGAATTCTACGGTCAATTGTAAAACAAAATGTACTTGGTATTAAAATCTACAACAATTCTCGCGAAGGCAGTTTATATTTTGATAGATTAAAAATTTGGTCTTACGGTAATCATGAAAGATTGGCATTATCAAATAAAAATTTCAACAGATATTTAGCAGATAGTTCTTCCATTATATATGAAAACAATTTCGATAATGATAGTTTTGGTGACGAAATAAAAATTTCCGGTTATCATAAACTAGTAAGATCGACTGCTCCTATTTTTTCCAAAGCTCCAATCTTAACAGTCTCTCTTTTTGGTCAAAGCTATCAATTAAATTGGCAGGTAAATGATTTAGCTCATGCGAAAAGTTTTACAGTTGAAAAATCTTATGATTTGGAACAATTTGAATTTGTTTCCTCTATACGCGTAACCGATAAAAGAAGAGCATCATACAGTACTACCGATTATGACTACACTAATAATCAAATTATCTACTACCGTGTTAAACAAGTTAATGAAGACGATTCATTCATTTACTCTGATTTAGCAAAAGTTGGAAGAGGCAGATTAAAGCACTTTATTCTTGAACAAAATTATCCAAATCCATTTAATCCAATTACCACCATTTCAGTTGATGTACAAAGAGCAGATGAATTTGAAGTTCTTGTCTATGATATAGTCGGCAAAGCAATAGCAGTTCTCCATCAAGGTCCTCTTGGAATGGGCAAACACCATTTTAACTTTGACGGATCGAATCTTCCCTCGGGTATTTATCTTTGCGAGATAAAATCAGGCGATGAACTTGAAGTAATGAAAATGATTCTTGCCAAGTGATTTTTTCACAATAAAATCATTATATTAATCTCCATCCAATTAAATTTTTAAGAATATGTTATCTAAAGTATTCTCTTGTACTACATTTGGTATTGATGCTTTTCTTGTTGAGGTTGAAACTCATCTTGAAAAACAATTACCGGGGGTAACAATTGTTGGTTTACCCGATTCCGCAGTTAAAGAAAGTAAAGAAAGAGTTACCGCTGCAATCAGAAACAGTGGAATTGAATTCCCGTTAAAAAAACTTACCATTAATTTAGCTCCAGCAGATATAAAAAAAGAAGGTAGTGCTTTTGATCTTCCTATTGCAATAGGGATTTTAGCTGCTGCTGAACACATACAATTTGATAAACTGAATGAAACACTTTTCCTTGGTGAACTATCTCTTGATGGAACTCTTCGCAAAGTGAAAGGCGGATTACCAATTGCAGTTAAAGCAAAACAAAGTAAACTGAAAAACCTAATTCTTCCTAAAGATTCTGTAAAAGAAGCATCTATTGTTGACGGATTAAATGTTTACGGCATGGAAAATCTTTTAGATGTAATCTCATTTCTAAATGATGAAAAAGATTTTCAACCGGTTGTTACTAGCAAAGATGATGTTTTTTCAAAAGTGAACGAATACAATTTAGATTTTTCCGATGTAAAAGGACAAGAAAACGTAAAACGTGCTTTGGAAGTTGCGGCTGCAGGAGGACATAATATTTTAATGATTGGACCACCCGG
>DSBF01000177.1 GCA_011049495.1 Ignavibacteria bacterium | reverse complement strand
CATCGTCATTACCGTATGCCCTTCAAGAGTAGCTTTTAAAGCTGCGGTTGGTTTTACTTCGGTAACAATTACGTTTGCGCCCATACCGGCAGCACGCATTGCAACACCGCGTCCGCAATGTCCGTATCCGGCAACAACAAAGTTTTTACCGGCTAATAATACGGATGTTGCTCTCAAAATTCCGTCAATGGACGATTGACCGGTTCCGTAAACATTATCGAAATCCCATTTTGTTTCCGCATCATTTACGGCTATAACGGGATACAACAACTTACCATCGGCAGCCATTGCTCGTAATCTATGAACGCCGGTTGTGGTTTCTTCGGTACCGCCGATAATATTATCTGCTAACTTTTTATATTTATTATGAACGGTAAAAATTAAATCTGCACCGTCATCCAATGTTAAGTTAGGTTTCATATCAAGAGTGCGGTCAATTGACCAATAAAACTCTTTTACATTTTGTCCATGCCATGCATAGATTTCCGTACCGCCCTTCGCCAATGCAGCGGCAATATCATCTTGAGTTGAAAGAGGGTTACAACCGCTCCAACTTACTTTTGCGCCTGCAACCTGAAGTGTTTCAACTAAAACTGCAGTTTCTTTGGTAACGTGTAAACATCCTGCAATTTTATAACCTTTAAGCGGTTTTGTTTTGCTGTACTTTTCTCTTAAAGCCATCATAACAGGCATACGAGATTCAGCCCATTCGATTCGTTTTCTACCTTCAGCAGCTAGTTTTAAGTCGCGTACTTTATACTTTCCTTGTTTATAATCCATTCTTAATTAATGCTCCTTTATTTTTTAGATAAATATTTCTTAAACGTTGGTACTAAATCCAATTTTTCCCAGGTAAAAGTTTTTTCATTACGACCAAAGTGTCCGTATGAAGAAGTTTTTTGGTATATCGGATTTTTTAATTTTAATTTATTGATAATTCCTTTCGGTGTAAGATCAACTTCTTTTTGTATCATCTTTGCAATTTCTTTGTCGGAAATTTTTCCGGTTCCCTTTGTATCAACATAAATTGAAACAGGTTGAGCAACACCGATTGCATAAGAAAGTTGAACAAGACATTCTTTAGCAAGTTTAGCCGCGACAATATTTTTCGCAACATAACGAGCAGCATAAGTAGCGCTTCTATCAACTTTGGAAGGATCTTTACCGGAAAATGCTCCGCCGCCGTGAGGCGCCCATCCGCCGTAAGTATCAACAATAATTTTTCTTCCGGTTAAACCGCTGTCTCCGTGAGGTCCGCCGATTTCAAATCTTCCGGTTGGATTTACATAGTACTTGGTTTTCTTGTCCAAATATTTTTTGGGAATAACCTGCTTAACAACATGTTCAATAACATCTTTCTTTATTGTTGATTGTTTTACATTCGCATCGTGCTGAGTTGATATTACAACTGCATCAACGCGAACCGGTTTATGATTATCATCGTATTCAATTGTAACTTGAGATTTTGAATCAGGTCTTAAGTACGGCATTAATTCAGGTTTGCGCTTTCTTATATATGCTAAATGTTGAACAAGTTTATGAGCGAACATAATAGGCATCGGCATATATTCTTTAGTTTGATCGCATGCGTAACCGAACATAATACCTTGATCACCTGCACCGCCCTTATCCACACCCATTGCAATATCTGGTGATTGCGAATGAATTGCGTTTAAGACCGAACAAGATTCCGAATCAAATTTATATTCTGCTTCGGTATAACCAATTTGTTTAACCGTTCTTCTCACTACTTTTTGAATATCGACATAAGCTTTTGTTGTAACTTCGCCGCCGACTAAAACTAAACCTGTGGTAACAAAAGTTTCACAGGCAACTCTTGCGTTCGGATCTTCTTTTAACAATGCATCTAAAACACCGTCGGATATTGCATCACATACTTTATCGGGATGCCCTTCCGATACGGATTCCGATGTGAATAAGTAGGACATTTATACCTCTACTGTTATCTTATAAAAAATTGTAAGTGAATGAAATGAAATCACTTATAGATAAAAATAATAACGTCAAAATTACCTAATACCTTTGCTATTATCAAATAAGTTGCATTATAAAGTTTTTATTGGTTAGTTTATATAAAACAACTTTTAGAAAAAGATGAATATTAATAACAGAGTAACAAGTTTATTAAACATTACTTACCCCATCATCCAAGCCGGTATGGTATGGGTATCCGGCTGGAAGCTTGCTTCCGCTGTTTCAAATAACGGCGGGCTCGGATTAATCGGTGCAGGTTCGATGAAGCCCGATTTACTTCGTGAGCATATTCAAAAATGCAAAGCCACAACCAATAAACCTTTCGGTGTAAACATTCCTTTATTAAGAGGTGACGCGGAAGATTTAATAAAAGTTGTAATAGAAGAAAATATAAAAATTGTTTTTTCATCAGCCGGACACCCCGGAAAGTTTATTGATGTGTTGAAGAAAAATAATATAACTGTTTGTCATGTTGTTCCTTCCATAAAATTTGCTTTGAAAGCAGAGAGCGTCGGATGTGATGCAATAGTTGGCGAGGGAGTTGAAGCAGGCGGACATAACGGTGCTGATGAACTTACTACTTTCGCATTAATTCCTCAATTAGTTGATGCTGTAAAAATACCTGTGATTGCTGCCGGAGGAATTGCCGATGGACGCGGAATACTTGCAGCACTTGCTCTTGGAGCAGAGGGCGTGCAAATAGGGACCCGTTTTGCCGTTACTCAAGAATCATCGGCTCATCCGAATTATAAACTGCGAGTAGTTGAATCAAAAGATAATGACACAGTTTTAGTCCTTAAGAAAATCGGCATGGCAAGAATGTTGAAAAATAAGTTCAGCAACGATGCTATAGCGGCTGAATATTCCGGTGCAGATGCAGAAAAGTTAAAAGAATTACTTGGACAAAAACGCGAACGCCTTGGTATATTTGAAGGCAACGTAGATGAAGGAATGATGGAAGCAGGGCAGGGTTCAGGCTTAATTAAAGATATACCTACTGTAAAAGAATTGATGTCAAGACTGATTAACGAATTTGATAGTTCTTTAACTAACTTAAGGAATTTTTTATGAACAAAGATTTATTAAAATATTCTTATCATTTTAAGTTCGAGAACGGAATTGAAAGTTTATTCGAGATATTCCTGGAACCGACTACATTACAAATAATCCGTCAATCAAAAAAAGAACCGGGTGAGTGGACGAAGCTTGAAAACTTCGAATGTGTTCATTGTCCATTAAACAAGGATGAATATAAATACTGTCCCGTTGCAGTTAATCTTCAAGAGTTAATAGAATTCTTTTCGGAAAAAACATCGTTCGAAAAAGTTAAAGTAACGGTTGATACCATTGAGCGTTCATATTTTAAGGATACCGATGTTCAATCGGCAGTTGGAAGTTTAATTGGAATAATAATGCCGGCAAGCGGCTGCCCAATTTTAGCAAAACTTCGCCCGATGTTACGTTTTCATCTACCGTTTGCTACAATTGAAGAAACAGAATTTAGAGTTTTTGCAATGTATGCACTTGCCCAATTTTTACGTCACAAAATCGGTAAACAGCCGGATTGGGAACTAAAATCTCTTGTACAGCTTTATGATGATATTCAAAAAATTAATACTAATGTTGTTTCTAAAATTGCCAAGCTTGAAAAACAAGACGCAAGTATAAACTCGGTTGTTGTTTTAAATAATTTTGCAAATTTCGTTGCAATGGATTTGGATGATGAAGATTATTCACGATTAACCGAATTATTCGGCTCTTGGATAACTGATTAAGTTATTTATTTACTTTAGTTTACAGGAGTTACCCCGAAAATTAAATGAGTGTTCATCTAAGTTGTTTAGTTTATAACACATTTAGCAGTTAGCAAATGGAAAAATTAATTATATGTAGTATAACAATATTTTATTTATTCGCGCATTACCGGCTTACGCTTTTGCCTTTGGATTGAGCGAATAAAGACTCAGCACATAAAACGAGTCCCTTTTTT
>DSBF01000436.1 GCA_011049495.1 Ignavibacteria bacterium | reverse complement strand
TGTATTCGAAATAATATTTTTTAGAATGCCGGGGTTTAAGCCGTATCGCGCCAATTGCTGGTCATCGAATTCAATGAAGATTCTTTCATCCTGCACACCGCCGTATTTTACTTTAGCGGCATCCGGAAGCTTTAGAAGCTTATCCCTTACATCATCAGCGTAGTCCTTCAAAGTATTATACGGCACACCGTCGCCTGTTACACCTAAAATAATTCCGAAAACCCTGCCGATATCTCTATCTTTTACAATGGGTCCGCCTATATTTGAAGGAAGAGATGGTTTAACTTCACTTACTCTCACTCGAAGTTCATCCCATACGGACTGCAGCTCATTTTGGCTGATTTCTTCTTTAAGTTCAACAGTAATAACCGAAAGTCCCGTTCGAGATTCACTTTCAATGGTTTTTATTTCTACCATCTCACGTATAGTTTCTTCCAAAACATCCGTTACCAAAGATTCTACTCTTTGCGGGTTAGCGCCCGGAAATTGTGTTACAACCGATGCAATCCTTATGGTATAAGGCGGCATACTGTCTCGCGGTAAATCGAAATAACTTGTGATACCGATTACAGCTATTATTAGTATTGCAATAATTGCTATCCGGTTTTTTATGAGTGCTGTTTTTGTAAGATTCATAATATGATTTTTCCAGAAAATTTTTAGTTGGAACTTTCAAGCAGGCTTACAGGTCTGCCGTCATACATAAAACTAAGTCCGGCGGTTACTATTAATTCATCCGGTTTCAATCCCTCTTTTATTTCATAACCTGAAGGTGAATGTCCGCCTATAATCACATTCCTTCTTTCTACTCTATAAACACCAGTTTTTTCGGTAGGATTTATTACATAAACAAAATCACCTTCACTATCGTGAGCAACAGCATCAAAAGGGACTTCAACTAAGCCTGCCAAATTAGTTTCCGAGCTAATCGGAATTTGAATTGAACAGCTCATACCCGGAAAAACTTCTTTTGATTCGTTGGTTAGGGAAATTATTAAAGGGAAAGTTGATGCGGTTTGAGAACTGAGACCAACTTCAGAAATTTGACCGGCATAAACTTTATTAGGAATAGAAGAAAAAGTAATATTTACTTTCTGTCCTTTTTTAATAAAGCGAATTATGTTTTCGGGAACAGCGGTTTTAATTTCAACATTGGATTCGGACGCAAAAAGAACAACCGGCATACCGGCTCCTGTCATTTCATTTTCTTCAGCCAAAATAGAGGAAACCTTACCGTTAAATGGCGCTATCAATTTTGTATAATCCAACTGATTTTTTGCAGCGCTTAATTGAGTCTGTGCCGTTTGCGCCATTGATTTAGCCGATTCATATTCGGCTTTTACTTTTTCATATTCGCTCAGCGAAACATTATTATTTGCGTATAATTTTTCTATGCGGTTAAAATTTGATCTGGCAATAGTGAGCTGCACTTCTGCATTTTTTTGATAACTAACTGCTTTCGCATAGTTCAATTTATAATCGGTATCATCTAAAGCCGCAATTATTTCACCTTTTTGAACCGCATCCCCCAGCATTACATAAATTTTGTCTAAAGTTCCGCCGACTTTGAAGCTTAACCGGGCTTCTTTTTGAGCTTGTGAAACGCCGGCAAAATTTCTTGTAGAACCGGCAGATATTTCGGTCACTTTTTTATAAAAAACCGGTCTTACGGTCTCGGATTTATCATCATCGCCCCCGCAGGAAGCAAGGATAAAAAGAAGCAGCATTCCTATGTGATAAAGTTTCATCATTATTCTCCGTTAACTAAAAAATTATTTAATTTATTTAGATAAACTTTCTGTTCTTCCTCGCTGCTTAAAAACATAAATTTCCCCTGCAGTCTTTCTAATTGTATATAATCCAAAAGATATTGATAAAAGGAAATTGCAGCCATATGCTTAGTCTGCGTCATAACGTTTTGAGCATCAACAAGCTGGACAAGGTTGGCGACGCCTTGAGCGTAGGCATCTTGAACAATTTTATAATTCTCTTCAGCGGCTAATGCTGCTTTTTTTGAAAGGTCAACCTCAAGATAAGAAGCTCTCAGTTTTTCTACCCCTGCCCTGATACCGGTTTCAAAATTATTTACGAGTTCGTTTTCCTGATAAGATAGCTTTTTAATTTCTATTTCAGATTTTTCAATTTCCGTAATTGTTTTACCCCCCTTAAAAAGGGGAAAGCGTAAACTTACACCGGCGCTCCAGGTTGCATTATCCGGCGGCGGGGGTATGGGAAGCTGCGGATTTGCAATTGTACCGTTTCTTACAAAAACTTGATCAACACTTCCGAACAAGAATATTTCCGGTAAAAAGAGTTGACGATAATGCATCGACTTCTGCCTGTTCAAAATTTTACCTGCCGTAAACAACTGTTTCAATTCAGGGGAATTGTTTTTCATCTCACTCATTATAAAACTTGCATATAAATCCGTCAACCCGGGGTTTTCAAATAATTTTGAAAACAAATTTTTATCTATAATTATTGAACGGTCTATTTTGTCTGAATCAGGCAGCTTAATATTTTTATCTATTTGTTTATTTAGAAGACTATTTAGATTAAACATACTTGATTTGAATGATGCATGCGCATCGTTTAGCTTTATTTTGTTTAGGCTGAGTTCGCTTTTCCAACGGTTAACATCAGACAAACCCGTATGCCCGCTTGCTTCTTTTGCTTCGGCAATCTGAAGATTTTGTATCGTCGCATTTACATTTTCGTTTTGAATGTTGAGATTACTTTGAGCAAAAAGAATCGATAAATATGCATTCGAGATATCGGCTATGATATCGAGAACGGCGGCATCGGCAATATGCCTCTTGTTCTCGGCGGCAAGTTTATTTATCGCAATATTTGCGAATACCGGTTCGGAAAATATAACTTGACTCAATGACACAGTACCTGTTATGGTAAACTCGCCTTTTTGACCCATCGAAGATTCAACGAGATTTTCACTTAATTCAATCCCTGTTCCGGAAATTTCCAATTGAGGAAAAATACTCGACTTAGCAATTCTTACATCTTTTTCTGCCGAAGAAAAATCTTCTTTTGTAATTTTCCCCGTCAAATTATTTTTAAGAGCTTCTGCAATGGCTCTCCGCAGTGTTATTTCGTCTCCGTCCGGAAAAGTATCTACATTTATTAACAGCGCATCGTTAAGGAAATCTGCCGGAGGAAATTTTTTTACGGCGCGGAGGCTTGCAAAGTTAATTACCGGCTGGCGTTTATTTTTCTCAACGGAAACCGATATATCAGCTGGATTAGTTCCTTCAACATATTTTAAAATTCTAAGAGCCGTATGCCTGGCAAGCTGCCGGATTGTAAACTTGGGTGTCATTGTCAGCGAAGCGCCTAATTCAACATATTCAACGCCGCCGGGCGCCATCGTAATAATATGCCGTTTGTTTAATTCATTAAATAAACTGATAATTTCCGGAGTATCAAACTTCAGTAACGGAAGCACAATAACGGCATCAGTTTGTTGGGGCAGGCGGGCTATCGTTTCACCGGCATTATCTCCGGCAGGAACCACCGAAACTTCAACAGCAGTTTTTCCCTCGGTTATAAATGCATTAATCTCCTGAAAATTTTCTTTTATTGGTTCGGCGCCTATTATAGCAAGATGGTTAATCTGAAATAAATCCGAAAAAGTTTTTAAGTCTTCACGCAAATTTATTACCGGTTCGATGTAAGTAAAATTATCAATCCCGCTGTTATTGTTTTCATTTAACAATAAATGCTGAAGCTCTAAATCGAGAATGTTCACGGCAAACGAGGGCTTAGTATATTTATCAAAATTTATTAGTTCATTTGATGCGATAAACCCAACAGAAATTATTAAATCGATCTGAGCATCATCCATATATCGCTTTATAATTTGCAGAGCTTTTTCCTGCCGCCAATCGGCGCTTTCAACTTTATAGACAATATCGATTCTGGGCTTAACTAATGAGTTGATTTCTTCCTGAAGAATTTCATTCAGCAAATTTATTTT
>DSBF01000338.1 GCA_011049495.1 Ignavibacteria bacterium | reverse complement strand
GCTGATCCGAATTTGGATACATTTTATCAAGATAGATTGGGAGTTTTATATGCCAGAGAATCGACCGATGAAAACGGGTATAAACTAAAAGCACTCGATTTATATTCAAAACTTTCCGAAGCCGATCCTTCTAATCCAACATGGGTTTCAAGAATAGAAAATTTAGCCGAAGATATGGATGAATTAGTTGAGATAACATATAAAGCTTGGCAATTAGACAAAGATAATATGGAAAAAGCATGGAAATTTTCTAATACTGCTATGAGAAATCAAAATTATGAGAAAGCAATTGAAGGTTTGGAATTTCTTGTTAAAAATAGTCCCGATGTAATTAACTATTGGAATCAGCTTGCAACGGCTTACCAAAGATTAAATATGACAAGTAAATCGATCGAAGCTTATAAAAAATTAATTGATTTGCAGCGTGATAATGCCGAACATTATGTTAATCTTGCTGTAATGTACAAAAATCAAGGACAATTGGCTGCATCAAGATCATTTCTTCAAAGAGCGATGGAGATTAATCCAAGTTGGGATTATCCTTACTATATTGAAGGCACACTTTATGAACAAGCTGCAAGAAGTTGTGGATTTGATTTTATGGACAAATTAGTATACTTGTTAGCTGTCCAAACATACAGAAAAGCAGCAGCAATGGGCGGAAGTTTTAGTTCCACCGCTCGTGAAAGAGTTTCTGCTCTTGCAAATTCAGTACCATCACAAGAAGACTATTTCTTTAGAAAAATTAAATCGGGTGACACAATTCAAATTGAAGGTAAATGTTACGATTGGATTAATAAATCTGTGGTTATTCCATAAAATCGGTAAAAATTATGATTGATTATCTCAAGACGGATCCTGAAATATTTGAAGTTGCTAATCTAGAACTTAATAGACAAGAAGATCATTTAGAACTAATAGCTTCTGAAAATTTTGTCTCATTACCTGTTTTGGCTGCCGCAGGCTCTATTCTTACAAATAAATATGCCGAAGGTTACCCGGGTAAAAGATATTATGGTGGATGCGAATATGTTGATATGGCTGAAGATTTAGCACGCGATAGATTAAAACAACTTTTCAATGCTGAGTATGTAAATGTTCAACCTCATAGCGGTTCCCAAGCTAATATGGCAGTTTATATGGCTTTACTGAATCCGGGAGACAAAGTTCTCGGTTTAAGTCTTGATCACGGAGGTCATCTTACCCATGGTTCATTTGTAAATTTTTCGGGTCAACTTTATAATGCTGTCGGTTATACACTAAATGAAAAAACTCAAGTTTTGGATTATAATATAATTGAAGAACTTGCAGTAAAAGAAAAACCTAAACTTATTATAGCCGGAGCAAGTGCTTATTCAAGAGAATGGGATTACAAAGCATTCAGACAAATTGCAGATAAAGTCGGTGCATTTTTATTATGTGACATGGCACATCCAGCAGGTCTAATTGCAAAAGGTTTACTCAATAACCCGATTGAATATTGTGATGTAGTAACATCAACAACCCATAAAACACTTAGAGGACCAAGAGGCGGTGTAATTTTAATAGGTAAAGACAAAGAAAACCCGATGGGGATTAAAACGCTTAAAGGCGATAGAACAAAAATGATGTCTGAAATTTTTGATTCTCAAGTTATGCCCGGCATTCAAGGTGGTCCTTTGATGCATGTAATTATGGCTAAAGCCGTTGCTTTCAAAGAGGCTCTAAGTGATGATTTTAGAACTTATGCACAACAAGTAATTAAGAATGCTAAAAGATTATCTGAAAAAATGATGTCAAACGATTTCAAAATAATTTCTGATGGAACAGATAATCATCTTATGCTGGTTGATTTGACTAACAAAGAAATTAGTGGTAAAAAAGCTGAAAATGCTCTTGGTGCTGCCGGAATAACAGTAAATAAAAATATGATCCCGTTTGACAAAAAAAGTCCATTTGTTACCAGTGGAATTAGAATTGGTACCGCAGCCGTTACAACTCGAGGTATGAAAGAACCTGAAATGGATCAGATTGCCGATATGATTAACAGATCTATTATCAACTTTGAAAACGAAGACGAACTAAAGAAAATTAAAGAGGAAGTAAAATCTTTATGCTCAAAATTTCCTCTATATCCCGAATTAAAGAAGAAGTAGTTTAGTGTGAGTTCCGAAGAAACTAATAATACCGAGAATGATAACTCTAAAGAAGTTGAGATGTCATTTTTAGAACATCTCGAAGAGTTGCGGTGGAGAATTCTTTACTCGTTAATTGGTATTGTCATCGGAACTATTGTTGCTTGGATTTTTATTGATTTTTTAATTGATCATATACTTCTTTTGCCTGCTCAGTCGGCAAGAATAAAACTTCAAAATCTCAGACCATTCGGACAGTTATTTCTCTACTTCCAAGTTGCCCTAATAGCCGGAATTGTCCTTAGCATTCCAAATTTATTTTATCAATTATGGAAATTTATTGCACCGGCTTTAAAGGAAAATGAAAAGAAATATGTAACTGCAGTAGTCTCTTTTTCAACCTTGTGTTTTCTCTCAGGGATTGTATTTGCATACTATGTTATGCTTCCATTAACACTTACATTTGCCGGTCAATTTGGGAGTGAACAAATTGAAAATAATTTTGCTATCGATGAATACTTTTCAATAATAATTAGTGTTATGCTTGCCGCTGGTTTAGTTTTTGAACTTCCGATGATGTCGTTCTTCCTCTCAAAATTGGGTTTGATTACTCCGGCATTTATGAGAAAATATCGCAGACACTCAATTATTCTTATTTTGGTTGCTGCAGCTATTTTAACTCCCGGTACTGATCCTGTAGCTCAAGTGTTGTTGGCTGTTCCGTTGGCATTATTGTATGAAATAAGTATTTTTGTTGCAAAAGTATTCCAGAGAAAGGGTATTGCAGATTAAACTTTCAGAAATAATCCAGCCGATTGAAAAAGAGCTCGATCTTTTCAATGATAAATTCAAAATTTCCCTCAAGTCCAAAGTTGGTTTAGTCGATTTAGTTACAAAGTATATCTTAAAACAAAAAGGTAAAAAAATTCGTCCGGTTTTGGTATTACTCTCGGCTGGCTTAAGCGGAGAAATATCGGATAGAGCATACCGTGGTGCCGTTTTAGTTGAGATGCTTCATACGGCAACACTTGTTCATGATGATGTTGTTGATGCCGCTGAAACAAGACGCGGTATACCCTCAATAAATGCTGTTTGGAAAAATAAAGTTGCCGTATTAATTGGAGATTATTTATTGTCCCGCGGACTTATGCTTGCAGTCGATGGAAATGATTTTGATTTTCTGCGTGTTGTTACCGATACTGTTAAGCGTATGTCTGAAGGTGAATTACTGCAGATTAGCAAAACAAGAAAGCTGGATATCGATGAAGAAACTTATTTCAAAATTATTTCGGATAAAACTGCTTCGTTGATCTCAACATGTTGTGAAATTGGAGCAAGAAGTTCAACCGAAGATATCAATAAAATTGCTGCATTAAGAAATTTTGGTGAATCTTTAGGTATAGCTTTTCAAATACGCGACGACATTCTTGATTATACAGGCAAATCAAAAATTATCGGTAAACCATTAGGTGGTGATATCAAAGAGAAAAAAATTACTCTTCCTTTAATATATTCTCTCAAAAATGTTGAAAAAAAAGAAGCTAATAGAATTATAAAATTGATTAAGAGCGAAAGAAAGAAAGGAAGAATTACAGAAGTTATCAACTTCGTTTTAAAAAATGGTGGTATAGACTACGCTGAAACTCAGGCTGATAAATTTATAACAGTAGCAAAAGAAAATTTACAACATTTTCCAGACAGCTCTTATAAAAAATCACTATCAGATTTAGTTCAGTTTGTTGTTAACAGAAAAAATTGATTAAAAATTCGAGATTAAATCTCTGTTAATAAATCAGGACTTACCCCAAAATTCTTAAGTTATAGTGAAAACGATAATTTATAATTAGAGTATTCGCGGTAATAAGAAAAGCGTAAGCCGCTAATTCGC
>DSBF01000172.1 GCA_011049495.1 Ignavibacteria bacterium | reverse complement strand
TCTAAGAAGCCAAATGTTTTAGCAAAAATATCTATACCATCTTTTTTAGTGAGACCACTATCAAGGCTCATAATTTTTTGTATGTTTGTTATGCTTTGCTCTTTAGCTTTTATAAACTCATTTATAAACAAGAGTACATCCACGACATCTGATACCTGTCTTTTACTCTCTGTTCTCACCGCGTTTACGCTTGAACCTACAAATACCATAAGAGGCTTTTCTATCAAGTATGGTTTTAGTAGAGTTTTTTTAGTCTCATAAATTTTAAGTTGCTGATAAAAGCTTAAAAGCGAAGCCGTAAGGTAGGTTTGCCTAATCTCTTCGCCCTCCTCGCTGAGATTAAGAATAGCGTAGTCCTTACCGTAGCCATCATTGTAAAAATACTTATAGCTGTAGTCAAATATAATAGCCTTGGCATACTCATTTTCAAGCTCTTTTTGTTTCGCACCCGTTACACTGTTTATGGCTTGAGCAAAAGTGGCTGAGTATTCAAACGCGAAGCCATTAGCTGAGAGTTTATCTCTATTTGTTTTCCATTTATCGCCACTGCTCCCCCGATGCCCCTCATCAATAAAGACAAGGTTATTGTCTTCAAAACTATCAACGGCCACTGTCTTGTCTCCGTTCTCATCCCCAAGCTTTGTTATCTCTATAATCTCAATAGCGTTATTCTCAAAGAGTCCCTTACTATCTTTTGAAAATATTTCTGCTTCTATGTTTGAAGCTTTGAACTCTTCAAGATGTTGATTTGACAATCCCTCGTTTGGCGTTATGAGAACGGTTTTATTTATTTTTATCTTACCCTTAGCATAGTGGTTAAACTGCAAGAGATTGATTTGAAGTAGAAGTGTTTTTCCACTTCCAGTGGCGTTATAGAGTGCGAGCTTATTGAGTTCACTCTCGTCATACTCTTTGAGCTTCTCTTTTTTGTCCAAGTTGGCGTTAAACTCTTTGAGGTGGGTGTTTAGCTCAAGAAGTAGCTGCTCTTTGTCTTCAAAATATTTGTCCAAATAAATCTCTACAAAGAGAAGTGAGAGGTACTGGAAATATTTCCATTTTATATCTCTACCTACATTTTTTGTATGTCTTACAATATTTTCATCATACTCCAAGAGTTTATCGTCACTTATGATTTTATGTGTACTTACAAGTTTGTCTTTTAGAGAGTGGTAAAAAAGAGAGTTGTCATTTTCATCAAGCGCTTCAAGTCGTGAGGCTTTTAAGTCTTTTGCCAACTCTTCAAAGTCGTTCACACCAAAGAGTGACAATATGTATGAGTTTAGGACTAATTTTTCTTTAATTTTCATCTACTATCTCCCAGTGACCACTTTTTAAACTGCCAACACGCATAAGAATGCCATCATTTTTTAATTTTGTTATATCTCTTTTTATTGTTTTTTCTGCTACTTTTAGTTGTAGTGAAAGCTCCAAAATAGTTATGCTTCTATTTTTTGCAATAAGCTCTAAAATTGCATCTAACCTTTTTAAAGGGACATTTTTTGGGACATTTAAAGGGACATTTTCTTTTTTCACTTTTTCTAGTGTTTTCAAAATAATATCGAGCATAAATTCTATAAACGGCGTACTCTCCCCAATACTTCCAGCATCTTCTAATGCTTTATAATACATCTCTTGATTGTCTCTAACGACACTCTCTATAGGTATTGCACTAAATAGTTTATTGTATTTATTTAAAATTACCGACTGCCAAAGTCTTCCACTCCTGCCATTTCCATCATTAAAAGGGTGTATAAATTCAAATTCATAGTGAAATACACAACTAACAATGAGTAGATTGTCATCTGTGTTTTTGAGCCAATCAAAAAGCTCTCTCATAAGTTGTGGCACCATATTTGGTGGTGGTGCTACATGGGTCACTCCATCAGCTCCACCAATTCCAACATTACTATGCCTATAAGCTCCTGCATTATTTAGAAGATTTTCCATCAAAAACTTATGAGCCAAAAGCAAATCTTTCTCTTTTTTATAATCATAATTTTCCAAATAATCATAAGCAGCAATAGCCCCTTTGACCTCTTCTATCTCTCTCATTGTCCCTAAAACAGTTTTGCCATTTATGACATTAGTAACCTTCTCTTCACTAAAACTATTACCCTCTATTTGCAAAGTCCCAGTAATAGATTTTATTCTGTTTTTTTTACGAAGTTTTGGGGTATTTAACTCTTTTTTTATATGTTTGAGTTCTGTAAGCAGTGCAACAATATCGTTAGATGTAGTTAAGATTTTATTGCTTATTGTATAAGGCGGTTTGTAGCTACTCATGAAACATCAGCCTCTTAAACTCTTGCTCTGTTATCGTTAAATCTCATCTACTCTTCTTTTTATAATACATTTGAATTGTTCCAACTCTTTATCATTTATGAATTCAACCGTAGGATCAATTTTTAAAATACGCCTTATTCCACTTCCATATCCGCTATAAGGTAATAAACTTTTGCAAATTGAACTTAATATTGGATTTCTATGTATTGCAATACCGCTCTTTATTTTTTCAATGGTCAATGAATTATAAAGTTTACCAGGATTGATAATCTCTACACGGTCATGAAACATAAAAACTTTAATAGAAGATTGTATGTAGTAATCTCTATGAATTAATGTATTTAATATAGCTTCACTTAATATTTCCTCTGAAATTTCAGGTTTTGCATTTGAATTAAAATCTTTTTCAACTTGATAATATCTTATTTGACTTGTTACAAACCTCATTGACTGTTGATAAATTTCTTCAAATGTTCCTTTGATGGTTTGTTTTGAAACAAATTTAGTTACAGATATATCATATCCATCAAAATAGCAACAATCTACAAAAAAAGATGGGTTAAACTTTTGAGGCATGGTTCCAAATAACAAATTACCAGCTAGTGTTAAATGACCATTTTTAAATAATTCTAAATTTTCAAGTACTATTTCTAAAGATAAGTCATTTTTCTCAATTTTTTCTAATACATCTGGATTATCTTGTTTTAAAAATTTTTTAAATTTATCAATATCTATATAATTCAAATCACTACCAAAAATTTCTTCTTCATCAGCAAATAATCTTTTAGATTCCGCAAATAATCGCCTTAATTCTTCTTGAGATATTTTCTTTTTATCTGAACCAGATTTTATATAATAATCGCCACTACTTGTAGAATATGGTTGACTGACACCTTTAGGTATAATTACGATAACTAATATTTTATTATCGATTGATAAATTTTTAACGATAGGATGAAAAGGAGGCTTAACATTTTGTTCAGCCGTATTCCCTATTAACTGCCCTAACTTTTCTATTTCATCAAATAGTAAACCTTTTATTTCGCCACTATCATCTACACCGAAAATAAGAATTCCACCTTCAGCATTTAAAAAAGCAATAAACTCTTTTGCTAAATCTTTTGCAGGAATGGCTTCTCGTTTAAACTGTGTAAAACTATCTTCTCCATTGCTTATTCTCTCGATTAGCTCTAATGCTTCCATAGGTTATATATCTCCCTTCTCTTATTAAAGGCATCTTGACCACCTTCCATGATGTTAATTATTTTTTGTTGAATATTATGATTATCAATGCTTCCCGTTTCTACATTTATTTTCTTTTCTTCATAATCACATACAACTATTTGCTCACAATCTCCAAGAACAGGAATATTGGCATTATGTGTTGCAAAGATAAACTGTGTTTTACTTTTCAATTTTATAAGTTCTTTAATAACTTCTTTATAGATAGTTTGATTATCTAAATCATCTTCAGGTTGGTCTATAATGACAACATCATTGTCTTTTTGAGTTAATATGAAAATAATAAGTGCAGATGCTCTTTGTCCTAAAGAGTGTTTAGTTAACTCTTTTTCATTGTAAAATATCTCAATTTTATTTGGAACCTTATATGTTAATAGTGCGGATAAAGACTCTTTAAATCGCTCTCTAAAAACTAATAGTTTATTTCCACCTAAAGAAATATTCTCAAAATCTTCATATATGGCAATAGGGTCAATAT
>DSBF01000415.1 GCA_011049495.1 Ignavibacteria bacterium | reverse complement strand
ATCTAAAGATGTGCCGGGTAAAGTAACAATACTTAAAGTAAGTGAGCCTTCATTAAACTCGGGTAAAAATGATCTTCCTAAAAACGGGATGATAAAAATAGTTATAACCAAGGCGGCAATAGAAGATACAGCGATTGTTTTAGGATGCTTTAAAGTGAAATGTAAAGTCTTTTCATATTGATGTTTCAGTTTACGCACTATCCACGATTCTTTTTCTTCGTTCATTGACTTACTTTTTGACAACAAGTAATACGATAAAACGGGAGTTACCGTAAGAGCAACTAACAGAGATGCAAAAATTGAAGTGATGTATGCGTATCCCATAGGTCTTAATAATCTTCCTTCAACACCGCTTAAAAAGAATAGCGGAAGAAACACGACGACAATAATTAAAGTAGCATTTACCATTGGTGCACGAATCTCTCTCGATGCTTCATAAATCACGGTAATTGAATTTTCTCTTTCATCTTTTGGCAGTTGTCTATTTAATTTAAGTCGCCGGAATACATTTTCCACATCGATGATCGCATCATCCACCAATGCTCCGATTGCAATTGCAATACCTCCGAGCGTCATTGTGTTTATCATTATATCGAAAAGCTGAAATACGAATATTGTTATGATTATTGATATTGGTATTGCGAGCACGGAGATAAAAGTTGTTCTAATATTCCATAAGAATAAAAAGATAACTATCGTTACAAGTATAGCACCGTCACGGAGTGCATCAATTACGTTGCTGATTGCAGTTTGAATAAAATCAGATTGTTTAAAAATATTTGAATTGATAACAATACCCGGAGGCAAACTTGCCTGAATATCGGAGAGGGCAGTTTCTATCTTTTCAGTCAATTCAATTGTGTTAGTCTGCGGTTGTTTTTGTACTGTAAGAATAACAGCAGGTTTAGCATTTGCGGAGCCATCGCCGATTTTGGTTGCCGGACCTATTTTTACTTGAGCAACATCTTTTAATAGAATCGGTACGCCGTCTTTAATTGCAACGACACTGTTTGTAATATCTTCAAGATTTTGCACACGCCCGATTCCTCTAATCAAATATTCGCTGCCCGAATCCATATAAGCACCGCCGGAGGAGTTTTCGTTTAATTCTTCGGCAGCGTGCAATACTTCATTGAGAGTTAAGTTATACGAAGTCAGTTTCTCCGGCGAGACTAAAACTTGATACTGCTTAACGGCTCCGCCCAAAGGGATTATTTGTGAAACTCCGTTTATAGACAAAAGTCTTCTTCGAATATCAAAATCCGCAATTGTCCGCAGATCCATTTCGGTTAAGTTCTCTGTATTCTTTGACTCATCTATACTTAAACTGATGAGCATAATCTCACCCATAATAGATGAGATCGGAGCTAGTACCGGTTTATCAACATCTTCGGGCAAAGCAGTTGAAGCAGTTTGTAATTTTTCGTTAACTATTTGTCTCGCTGTGTAAATATCCGTTCCCCAATCGAACTCCACCCAAACGATTGAAATACCTGCGGCACTTGATGAACGAACGCGTCTTACATCTGTTGCGCCATTAACCGCAGTCTCAATGGGAAACGTAACAAGCATTTCAACTTCTTCGGATGCCATTCCGTGCGCTTCGGTTAGAACCGTAACTGTCGGCGCGGTTAAATCCGGAAAGACATCAACCGGAAGGTCGAGTGTTATATAAGTACCGAATATCAGAAGTAAAATTGCGGTTACAAGAACCACCAATCTTTTCTGAAGAGCAATTTTTATTAATTTATCAAACATATTTTCTCCTCAAAATTTTAGTGAACGTGTCCGTGTCCAATTGCCGATTCGGGCGATAGAGCTGCAAGTCTCACTTGATAAGCACCTCTAGTAACAACCCGTTCACCTTCATTCAAACCTTCTAGA
This sequence comes from Ignavibacteria bacterium, assembly GCA_011049495.1. Classification (GTDB taxonomy): domain Bacteria; phylum Bacteroidota; class Ignavibacteria; order Ignavibacteriales; family Melioribacteraceae; genus SURF-28. Next base: position 2,122 of record DSBF01000415.1, on the reverse strand, counting down.
ACTTGAACTAAACCTTGGTCAATAATTCCGGTTTTCAAAATTCTTTTCTCAAAAGCTTCACCTTCCAATTGAACATAAGCGGTATGAAGACCGTCTTCATTTACAATTGCGCTTTCGGGTATTGCGAGAGCTTCTATTTCATCACCCACTTTCATAAACACCTCTGCGAACATTCCTATCTTTATTTTGTTTTGAGGATTATTGAATTCATAATAAACCGATACTGTTCTGTTAGTTTGATTCAACGCAGCAGCCATCGCAGTTTTCCTTCCGTTCAATTCTTTGATGGAATATTCTCTATCGAATCCTTCAATTCTGAACGAGGCATCTTCCGACTCTGATGCTTTTCCGCTATATGCGGAAGGAACATTTGCTTGCAGTATCAATCTGGCTGGATTAACAATTGTAAAGAGTTCTTCACCCGGCACGAGATTAGCGCCAAGACTGAAGTTTAACTTTTCTATATAACCGTTAATCGGAGAAAGTATTGCATAACCATTATCGGTAATTTTGATTTGATCCGTTAATGAATTATAGCTCGCCTTTTTTGCTTCGTAATCGGATCGTGCTTGGTCTAAACGCTTTTGAGATACAGCTTTTCTTTCAAAAAGATTCTGTACTCTTTCGTATTCCGATTTTGCGAGAAGATATTCATTTTTGATTTTCTGTACATTCATACTTGCATCAGTAGAAGGAGAAATTGTTAATAAAACCTCGCCCGCTTTAACGTAATCACCGATTGATTTTATATTAGTGTTATTTTTAGCCAATAAAAATCCGCCAACCGGAGAAACTACCTTCGCATAATATTCCGGTTTCGGTTTTATTTCTCCTGTTGCACGAACCGAACTTTGTATTTTTCTTTTATGCACCGGTTCGTTGGCAAATTCAATTTTCCATTGCTGTTCTTTTAGAAATGAAATATTGGATGATTCCTCTTCGTGAATATGAGGAAGTTCGGATGAACTTCCGTAAACCATTACATCTTTAACAACAATAACATCTGATACCTGATTACCTTGTAATGTTATCGTCATTGTATAATTTCCAGCGTTATCAAAAACAACGGAAGGAATGTAGATACCGTCTCTAGCCGGTTCATTTTCAGTAACGGTAACTTTATTTCCGCTTTCATTTACAAAGTCTGCTTTTAATTGACCTTCGGTTACAGCTTTGAAGTTTTTCAAGTCGGTTAGATGTATTAAAAACTCAGCTTCTTGGTTCACAAGAAGAAGCGAATACTCCATAAAGATTTCTGTTGAATCTGTATACTGCGTAACGGAAATTGCTCCGTGTTCGTGACCTTCATCGGTTGTTTCGTGATCGTGTGCGCACGAAACGAGGAAAGTCAATGCCACCATGAGCAATCCAATTTTAGTTAGTCTAAACATTATATTAACTATGCTCCATTTTATTTTTCAAAATTTATGATTTCTTTACCAATTGCGTCTTCGAGACTAAAGAGAGATGAGTAAACGTCAATTTCTAATTCTGTCCGCAGAATAAGTCCGTCAACATAAGCGTTCATTCCGTCAATGAAATCTACCAGCGGAATTTCACCTTGCTCGTATGAATAAGAAGCGGTTGTATAAATTGACTCAAGCTTATTCTCTTTTGATTTCTCATAAATGTTTTTCTTCGAAATAAATCTTTTGTAAACTTCGGACACTTCACGCTTGATTTTTTCCTTAAGAAAAATTGATTCCTTGTCGAGCAGATCGAGTTGAATCTCTGATTCTTCAATTCCGGCTTGATTTCTTTCGAATAAAGGTACAGCAACGTTAAATTGGAAAACAGTTCCGGTTAAATTATCCGCTTGTTCTTTGTAGCCCGCGGTAAAAGACATCTCCGGTATTATCTGCATTCTATTGTATGATAAAGCAGATTCTTCACTTTCAATCATTGTCTTATGAGCTAGGAGATCTTTTCTATTTTCAATTGCGGTTTGTTTTAATTGGTCAAGAGTTACTTCAATATGAAGAGGATAATCAATCGGCATCAACTCAATTTTTTCATCAATATTCAGACCGGTTAGCAAACTCAAGTTATTGAAATATTGATTCTTCTTGAGTTCGACTTCGGTTACTATTGATTTTATTTTATTCACTTCAACAAGGATTCT
>DSBF01000580.1 GCA_011049495.1 Ignavibacteria bacterium | reverse complement strand
TTTGGTAAGCGAATAATTTTCATCAAACAATGAATAATTGAAAACTTTTAAATGACTGTAATCCGCTTTATTATCAGAATCGATTTTATTCAAAACATCCAGCATCCTTTGTGATGCAGATTGTTTTTTTCCATTTCTTACAAAAGCAATAACCTCATAATTTTGCTGAAGAAGTCCGAGAATGAAATGCGAGGCAACAAATCCGTTGGCTCCGGTAATGACTATTTTTTGCATTTACTTTAGTTTTCAAAGAAGCGTCAAAAATAAGAATTCAGCCTTTAAAGAAAAATTGTATTTATTGTAACTTGCTTAATCTGTGCTGGAACAGAGTAAATTCATTCTATTCATCAATTTCCCGTCCGATTTGGCAAAAACCTTTGGGTTTCACAAAGATCCTAAACTGATTGAATTGGGAAGGGAAGCGGCAAAGCAAAGTATCCGTGAGTTTGTTGCATTTTAATTTTCACTGTATCCGGAATTGATCCAAAACGGAACAACAATCCCCTTGCTTTTCATCTCTTTTCTTTTTTGCAAATGGAATTTTAGCGACAAAATTTGTTTCGTTTCCTTTTTCGATGTGCACATGTTGTAAAGATTGGATGCTTCTTCGCTGATTTTCCGTTTTTATTTCGGCGGCTGCGTTTGCCCTTTTTTGTTTTTCATTAGTTTAACAAGTTTTCAATATACACTTCCCTGTACTTCGTTATTTTTTCCCTTAATCTATCCATCAATTGTAAGTCGTTGCAGTGCAGGGTAAACGTTTCGTTCTCCCAACAGGCAAATCCATTAAGTCCGGTGGTGAATTCAATTTTACAGGCATGAACCCTCAGCACACTCCTTTCTTCCAGCAGATAGATTAACCCGTTCAGGTTTTTTGCTTTTGCAAAAATGTCATGGGTAAAAATGGCATCATGTGAGAATTCAACAAGCCGAAACCCAATTGTTGCCGGCAACAGACTGAAAATTCGCGCATTCACGTGTGTAACGGTTAACAAATCGTTTTTCTGTAAGGCATATCCAGCTTCTTCTCCATCAAAAAAATCTTCGGGTTCGAATTTTCTAAAATCAATTTTCCCGGCGTAACCGATCTGTCTGCGCCATGCCGAGATTCTTGCCCTTTCTGCAATAAAAGCTTTTTCACCCGCCTGCAAAACAGCGTCGATTTGCAGATCGTTAAGGGTTTCAGAAATCATAAGGTCGCGAACATCATTGCATTTCACCTGTTTAAGCCAACCACTTGGTTTGATAATATCAAAACAAACTTCAAAAAGGGTGAAATGCCCGTCCGAAATATCGAGAAACAAATCGTACTTGTTCGTTTCCACCGGCACGAAACAGGGTTGAAAAAATTCCGTATCCAGGGGATGGTCAAACCGGGATATCAGCCAAATCCACTCCATTTGAAACAATTCGTAATTCGATTCATTAATGGGCTTAAAATGGTCAAGCCTGGCATGAAGTTTCGGATGCGAAACAATGTATTTCACCACAAACAATGCCTCCCGGAATTCCCGGCCCCAATTTGCAATGAATCCAGAAAATAGTTGTTGTTTTTTGGAGAGATGCATGATTAATTTTCATTCCCTGTTATTTCCTCAATTTCCATTTCTAATAAATTTACTTTTGGATTGTACAACTCATCAGGAATTAATATTTTAAAAAATATTCCATGCTCATTAATCCAATTGGTTCTCTCAGTCCAATTATTTGGCGATTCTTTTACTGATTGAAAACTATTCTTTAGATTATCCAATTTCTCAAGAGATTCAATATTTGGGTGACAAATTTGAATAAGCTGCCATCTAATATTCGAAAGTATAATTTCTTTAAGCTGAGCATTATCAACAAATCTATCTTCAAGAATATTATAAATTTTTCCACCCAATCTGGGACTCATTTTGATTTTAAGTTCCTTCATAAATTTAATTTATTGTGTTTGCTCTGTTAATTCTTTCTGTAGATTTTCAAGCTCATTTTCAAGTTTTTCCTTCGTAATCCGAAAATACTCATTCCAATCTGTAATGAATTCAATGGTGCGATAGGTTTCACTCGATTTTATAGAAATAATTTCCGATTCCAGATTTTTGATTTGACGCTGAAGTTTTTCAATAGCAACCCTTAAAACATCTTTTTCAGACACTGTTTCCGACCTCGGTTTAAAAAAGTTTCCATTTTCAAGCTCGCGTAAAATTTCAGTCACGGTTTTAAGATCATTCACATCATAAGCTGCCTTTAGTTCAATGAAAATTTGCTGGGCTGCGTTTTTAAATTCATCATTCACTTTGTCAGGATGGCATAAAACAGTGGCCATGCGGAATTTCTTTTTGAGTTCAATTTTTTTATCAGCATTTAACTCATAAACCTTTTTTTCTTTTTCCCTTTCAAAATTTTTACGATAAGTCTTTTCATCCTCTTCAGCCTCTTTATATTTTGCCTTATCCGATTTGTATTTTAGTTTTCTGAGCTTCAGAATTTCTATTATAATTTCGCCCAACTCGTTTGAATGGCGATGTTGGAATTCTGCCAACTTTTTTTCCAAATCAATTTTTTCATTGTCAAATGCATTTAGCTGGTTTTCGAGGTTTTTAATTTCCAATTTAAGAGCAATAATTTCGGGGTCAGTCCATTTGAGAATTTGTTGATTGCCTGAAATAAACTGCTGGATTTTTTTAATCGCTTCTGCAAATAATTCTTTTTCTACATCTTTTATTATTTCATCTAAATCAGTATTAAAGCGATATTCTTTTAATTTGATTATCTCTTTGTTTAATTCCGGAATATCCTCCAGCAAAATATAGTTTTTTATAATTTCTATCCGCTGAATTATCTTGTTCACCGGAAAGAAATTCTCTTTTGGTTCGTCCTTGTAAAATTGTTTTCTGATTCTGTTAAATTCGGCAATAAACTGCTCCGCCAAAATGGTGTCGTTATTGGTAATAACCACATTTTCAAAATTAGATTCGGCTTTGTAACTCCAATTGTACGAGCCTGTTATAACTGTACTGTGGTCGATAACACAAAATTTGTTGTGCATTAAAATTGTCTCGCCATCTCCGATTTTATAGACTGCAGACCCATCCGAATTTAAGAGATCAAAATTATTAATGGAATTTTCGTTTATCTGGTCATTTGAAATGATTAAAGAAACCCGGCATCCTTTTTTTGCCCTGGCAAGCAAGGCGTTAAACAGCGCATGGTTGGTAAACCATGCAACCGCAATAAAAACCGACTGCTGTGCTTTTTCAATTTCCTGTTGAATGCGGCCTGCTATGTTTTCAAATATGGCTTCAGTCTGCATTATTATTCTGTTTTAATTCATTGTATTTTTCTATATCTTCGTTAGCGCCCTGAGTGTCATTTAATTCCCTTTTTGCCAGACTTCGATTATAATAAGCATCGGCAAATTTTAGATTTATTTCAATGGCTTTTGTGTAATCTTCCATTGCACTTTTGTATTTTTTCAAAGCTAATTTCGCTAATCCACGACCATGATAAGTAAAGGCATATTCAGGATTAATTTCAATAGCTTTTGTGAAATCCTCGATGGCACCAATGTATTCTTGCAAAGCAAATTTCGTAATTCCACGACCATTATAAGTAGAGGCAATTCCAGGGTTAATTTCAATAGCTTTTGTATAATCCCCAATGGCGCTTTTGTAATTTCCCAAATTATAATTCGCATCTCCACGGTTTAAATATGCAATGGCATATTCAGGTTTAATCTCAATAGCTTTTGTATAATCCTCAATTGCGCTTTTGTATTCTCCCAAATCGACTTTCGCACATCCTCGGTTATAATAAGCATCGGCATCTTTTGGACTTATTCCAATGACTATTGTGAAATCTTTTATAGCCTCATTTAGATTGTTTAATTTTGCTTTTACAAGCCCTCTTTCAAAATAGTTGGAAGGGTTATCTGGGTTGAATTCTATTGCATAATTATAATCTTGAATAGCACCTTCCCAATCTCCGAATTCATATTTATAATCTGCTCTGAAAGAATAAAGGAT
>DSBF01000579.1 GCA_011049495.1 Ignavibacteria bacterium | reverse complement strand
TTATTAACCTATCTAGTGTCATGACAAGTAAGTTCCTTCCATCAAACTGGAAATTTAACAAAGTATTTGTAGATATAAGTAACATACACAAATAGAATTAATTAGTAAGAAAAAGCTTGCAATTTTGATATATTATTAGTATATTTCCCTTAAATAATGAATGTTATTTAAGGAGAAAGTTTGATGTTGAATTTCCAAGATTTAAATTTAAGCGCAATCAAGCAACACAATCGTATTGAAGTTGCAAAATCGGCACTTGGAGAACAAACTGTCAATAGAATTCTTGCATTTTCAAGCTATCTTATGGGAGCGCCACGAAAAGAAATCGCCGAAGCTTTTAATTATTCTGTCCCCGGTTTAGCTTCAATGGTGCAAAGGATTCAACAAGAAGGCACATGTGCATTTTCATATAATCAAGGGCCACGAACACAAGGTGTCCTCAAGCCGGTCAAGCCCAAGGCGATGGTTTCTTCTACAATTAAAGACTTTATTGAATCCAATATTGATGCAAATATTTTAAATATCAGAATCAATAATCCGCTTGAAATGAAAATATCTTTTAATCCGGAGCATACGGCTGATCAAATTTTTATTCTTAAATGTCAGGAAGCCGGGATAATTACAATACAGCAAGCAGCAAATTTTTTACAGAAAACATCAAACCAAATACAAACGATGATACGCAAGCTAAAACAGACTGGTGGCATTGAGGCAGTGCAGGATCAACGTCAAGGTCAAAAGCAAGCTTACAAATTTTCTGATGAAGCTAAATCAAATTTGTTTTATTATTTTTTTGAAGACCTTATTACCCATCGTTCAATTTCCAGTATTCGAATACATGACAAACTTAGTCAGGATTTAAAAATTGGAATTAGTGATCGCATGGTTCGAAATTATTTAGAAAATATTGGATTATCAGCAATCAAGGTTCGTTTAATTGAGTTGGCAAAAAAAAAGATTTCAGTATCTTAGGTAATATAATATCTCATCATCCGTTATTTACATTAACTTCATTTGACAGGGAAACTAAAAATGATTTTATCACATTATTACGTTATCAAAAAACCGAAAAAAGATTAGCGTTTCGGGCAAGCATTTTATTATTAAATCAGTATCACATGTCGAAACATGAAATTGCAGCATTATTAGGCACGACGAATAAAACAGTGACTAAGTGGATAAATCGCGTTGAAGATTTCGGCACTGCTGGCTTAACTGATTTGCACAGAAGTGGACATCCCCGGATATTTAATGTTGATATTCAGACGAAGGTTATTTATTTAGCTACCAATCCTCCTTTTGAAGAAAAATTGAAAGGATTCTCAACCATTTCGTCAGAGCTTATATCCTGGGTGATGGCAAAAAATCAATGGGTAGACTCCATAAGTCGTGAAACAGTCAGAAAAATGTTACGTTCTGAACGGCTGCGGGTTCATCGTGTTAAATATTGGAAGACTTCCAACGATCCTAATTTTCTTGAAAAAATGCGAGTTATTGTAGACCTTTATTTAAACCCACCTCCTGAAGCGTTAATTATTTGTGTGGATGAAATGCCCACACTTCAAGCGCTTGAAAGGATTGAGCACCAGTGGGAAGCGATACCTGGCAAGCTTAGGCGTATTGAATTTGAATACAAAAGGCATGGGACAACAAATTTATTTGCTGCATTCAACACTCAAGAGGGGCAGGTGTATGGCGAAACAAAAATGAATAAAAAACATCCTGACTTTCTTACATTCATGAAGAATGTTGATGCACATTGGAATTATCCGAAAATGAAAGTTATTGTTGATAATTATAAGACTCATAATCATCATTTAGTTAAAGAATGGATTGCTGAACAGAACGAAAGAATAGAATTTGTTTTCACGCCTTATCATGGTTCCTGGCTAAATCAAATAGAAATTTGGTTTGGGATTTTGCGCCGCTATTGTTTAAAGCATTCAAGTTTTAAAGATGTTCATGAGCTTAATGAAAAAATTTTAGATTTTATCGCAACCTGGAATAAAAATTTTGCTCATCCCTTCAAATGGAAATTTAAGGGATGGTAATTTGATATGATTTTAAATTTCCAAAATAGAAAAAAGAACTTACTTGTCGCGACACTAGCATCAGGAATCTGACATCTGATATCTAGTATCTTGGATCGGGTATCTGGTATCGGGTATTTGTCATCTGGCATATTAGCGATCAATTCTTGCTTCTAAAGCCTCGAACCTCTGCTCGTGTCGATCAAGAGTTGCCGATGTAGCGAGCTGTTCCGTGCGTATAATGTCCAGTTGTTTCATTATCTGATCTTGTCCTTCAAGAATAGTTTGTATATCTTTTTTGTCCGCTTTTTCTTCTAAACTATTTTTAATTTCCGGAATTTCTTTCAGCACATAATTTGTTAGTCTATTAAGCCTATCGTCTACTTTATCCAGTCTCTCATCCACCTTATCCAGCCTTTCATCCACCTTATCCAGTCTTTCATCCACCTTGTCCAGTCTTTCATCCACCTTATCAAATCTTTCATCGGTTTCTTTTTTGGTAGCTACCTCGTTCATTACATACTCAGCCAAATTCTTTAATGTCATATCTGGCATAAAGGTCTCCTTAAGTTTAAGATTCACGCCGCCTCCAGGAAAAAAATCTTTTCAGATAAAGAAACGCCAGCGCCAACGCTAAACGCCTCCCCCTCCAAAAAGCTAATCTCCTCAGCGACACCAGTTAGATTGGTTAAGCAGTTTTACACATACAAAAATCAAATCCCGTCTATGATCGCGTCCAAGACCCGACTTCCTTATATTTTAAAGACAAATTTAAAATTTTTAATTTAAAATTCATTCCTTGTCAATTGGCGGCTTCTTTCCTTTATAGCCGAACCATTCACCAATAAAATTATTTGTTGTCAATTGAACTTGTTCAGCTTTCTTCAGCGCATTCGCGGCATCTATTTCTTCATATTCCTCGTATGGCAGCCAAAGCGCATCATTTGAAATTCCGGGATACCTGCTTAGTGAAACATGTGGTTCAATTTCTTCGGAAAGTTGTGCTGCCTCTAATAATTGCTCTTTCCATTGCGACGGAACTTCTCCCTTATCAATCAAAGCGATTAATTCTTCGCCTATAAAATGGGTCTTTTTAAAAACTCCCATTGCAATCAGGATGGCTTTTATAAATTTTTCTACTGCCTGTTGTGAATGATATACCGCTTTATCAAAATAGGCTTCGTCTCTTAGTTTTTTGCTAATCTCGAGGTCTCGCGCACCATCCTTAAGCATCGCTTTTGAGAAATCTTCGTTACTTACTTTTGATAAAAACATTGGCATACCCGCTTTAGCAGGAAAGGCCCATCCGTCTTTAATTTTTTGTATCTCGCTGTTCTTAAGGTAGTTTTGGGTTTCTTCAATTATATTAGCCAGAAATCCATCGCTATCTAGGATGATAATACCTTCAGTGGCTATATCCAGAAAAAGGGGATTGTGGTTTCTGAAATTCGATATCGTTTCTTTCTTCGTAAGTAATAAAATATCAAGCGACATTGACGGCAATAACTTCTTCAGAATGGCTATTTCTCTTCCTCTCCTCTGCCTTTTGGCAGCGATACCAGAAGCAACTACCAATAAATCGGTATCAGAATCTTGCCTGTAATCTTCCTTTGCACGTGAACCAAACGCCACAATCCCCATAACTATAAAAGGCAGGGCGTGCTCAGATAGATCATTACAGAATATCTTAAATTTATCGATATCCATTTTATAAATCCAATAACATTGTTACTTTTCCATGAATGAGAATTGATCAATTAATCAAAGCGCATGCGCTAAATTGAAAATTTTTTCAAATCGTTCAACCGAAATCCCTTCCTTCCAATCTCACTTCGCTTCGCTCTCGAGATTTCGCTCCGCTCAACCTTCCAGTTATTTTCGCTCATCGCTCAATGTTCCAGGGTCATTCGTCCTTCATCATTCATCGTTCCAAGGTTCTTCCAACCTTCCCTTTTTCTTTCCGTTCATCCTTCATCGTTCAACGTTCCAAGCTCGTTCCAAGCT
>DSBF01000060.1 GCA_011049495.1 Ignavibacteria bacterium | reverse complement strand
GAGAAAAAGCAGACCGGGCTTACAATTTCTAAAAATGATAAAATTTTATTCGTTAGATTAAATCGTATCGGCGACGCACTTGTTACTACTCACATATTGAAACACATAAAAGAATATTACGGCTGTGAAATTCATGTCTTAGCCGATCGAAAGAATTTCTTCATTTTTGAAAACGATAATAATGTTGATAAAACAATAATCTTCCCCAGAAAATTGAAAGACTTGAAAATCCTTAAGCAAGAAATAAACAATTCTAATTACTCTGCTTTGTTTGATCTTCATGATGATGTTTCTACTTCGGCTTCATTTTTTATCGGCTCATTGGCTGTAAAAAATAAAATAGCATATGATAAAAAAACTCGAAAATTGTTCACTCATCTTGTCCCCTATCTTGATCCAACAAAGCATCATATTATGGAGCGGTATTTACAATTTTTGAATTTTTTAAATATTCCTTATAACAAAGATGAGATTAGAGTTAATTACCAGCCATCTAACGAATCGATTAGATATGCTGAAAATCTTGTTAACAATCTATTCGAGATTAAAAAATTCTTAGTCGGAATAAATATTTCAGCCGGAAGCGAAGCAAGGTTTTGGGGAATTGAAAGATTTAAGAAATTGATTTCGTATTTTTCCCAATACGATGTAAATATTTTGTTGTTTTCTTCTCCCTCGGAAATTGAGAAAGCAAAACAAATTATTGATGATGAAAAACTAATTTCTGCAGAACCAACTTTTGATAAAATGACGGCAGTGTTAAAACAAATTGATTTTTTGTTTTCACCTGATACTTCTCTAGTACATATTGCGTCTAGTTATAATTTGCCTGTATTTGGAATTTACATTAATTATAATACAGATCACGTGGTTTGGTATCCATATAACACTGAACACGAATTAATAGTAACCGAAAAACCAAACTTCGATGAACTGGAGTTTGATACTGTAATTAACAAATTAAAAATATTTTTTGAGCGAATTTATTATGGCAAAAGAGATTCCTAATTGTAAACGATTTACCGGTTATAAACCTTGTTACCCTGATCATAACTGTTGGACAGACGGTTGTAAGGATAATATTTCTTTCGGCACAAAGATTCTCATTATAAATCTTGATGCAATGGGCGATGTCTTAATGACAACAGCACAACTTGCAACATTAAAGAAAGTTTATCCCGAATCAACAATAATGTGGGTAACATTAAAAGTTGCGCATAAGTTGTTGGAGAATAATCCATTGATCGATAAAGTTTTTGTTTATGATGCAGAGTCAATTTCAATATTAAATTCGATGAAATTCGATTTAGTAATGAATGTTGATAAATCACAAAGATCCGGTGCGTTGGCAATGCAAGTTGATGCTCAAAAAAGATTAGGTTTCGGAATAAATGATAGAGGTCAAATTATTCCATTAAATAAAGGTGCCGAATATAATTATTTATTAGGGATGGATGATCATTTAAAATTCAAAGTCAATCAAAGAACCGGACAAGATTACCTTTCCGAAACTTTTGAAATCCCGGCTGAAAGAAATGATTACGTTTTTGAATTCTCGGATTCCGAAAAAGCATATATCGAAGAATATAAAAAAGAAATCGGTATTACTGATGCTGATGAAATAGTTGGATTTAATACCGGTTGTTCAAATTTGTATCCCAATAAAAAGATGACGATTGAACAACATCAAGTATTAATCGAAAGGTTTTTGAAAACAAACAGATTTAAAGTTATGCTGCTCGGTGGTCCGGAAGATACCGAACGGAATAATATTATTGCCGAACCTTTTGGTGATAAAATTATTAATACTCCTACAACAAACGGAGTAAGGAAAGGTGCATGTTATGAAAGTATTCCACAAGTCATAATAACCGGTGATTCTTTTGGAATGCATTTAGCAATAGCTTTAAAGAAATATGTCATTGCATGGTTCGGTTTGTCTTGTTGGACGGAAATAGATTTATATGATCGCGGAGTTAAACTCATACCTGAAGGATTATTTTGTGCACCTTGTTGGAAGAAAGTTTGTCCGTATGAATTAGAATGTATTCAAATGATCGATCTTGATAGAATGTTTAATGAAACAGTAAAATATTTTGACAGCTTAAGAAAATAAAATGATCGAAAGATTATCAATTGATGCTTGTTATGAAAACAAAAAACGTCCGTTAATTCTTGACGGAGCAATTGGAAGTTATCTGCAAGAAACAAGTAATTTTGAAGCTACTTCATTGTGGTCAAGCTTAATGAATGTTTCGCAAAAAGACAAAGTGATTACTCTGCACAAAGATTATATTAACTCCGGTGCAGAAATTATAACTACAAACACATTTAGAACCAATCCTATCGCATACAAATCTGTTAAAATAGATATAAGCAACCAGGAGATTGTAAGACATTCGGTAAATCTTGCAAATGAAGCCCGCGGTAGTAAAAAAGTAATTATTGCCGGTTCAAATGCACCCGCAGAAGATTGTTATCAAATAGAACGTACATTATCGATTGAAGAATTAGTTCATAATCACAAAAAACATATTCAATACTTATGGGATGCCGGTGTTGATATAATACTTAACGAAACATTCAGTCATCTAGATGAGATTGAAATCGTATCACAAATATGCTCAAGGAAAAACATTCCATACATAATGAGTTTATATTTTACTAACGAATTAAAAATTCTCAGCGGTGAAGATATTTATGAAGTTATAAATTTTATCAAAAAGTTTGATCCAATGGCAATAGCGTTAAATTGCATCTCAATCGAAACATTTTCCAAAATAGAAATATCCAAGTTATCTAACATAAAATGGGGATTCTATTTGAACTGCGGATCGGGGAAAGTAACCGATGATAATATTACTTGCGGAATTAATCCAATGGATTATGCAGAATTTGTAAAGAAATATTTATATGCAGATCCGTTATTTATTGGTTCGTGTTGCGGTTCAAATCCTACACACACTAAAGCTCTAAAGGAATTAGTTGATGAAGTATATCGAGATTAAAGCTCCCGCAAAGATTAACATAGGATTAAATATAGTCGAGAAGCGAGACGATGGTTTCCATAATCTTGAAACTTTCTTTTATCCTATTCACGACCTGTATGATAAACTAATATTTGAATTAGCCGAGAGTTTTTCATTTCGTTGCAATGAAAAATCAGTTAATAATGATGAAGATAATCTTGTTCTAAAGAGTGTTAGATTACTCGAAGAGTTTACCGGAAAAAAATTTCTTGTAAAAATTGAATTACAAAAAAAGATTCCGATTGGTGCCGGGCTCGGCGGCGGTAGCAGTGATTCTGCGGCTACGTTAATTTCTTTAAATGAATTATTCGGATTAAAAATCTCTTATGAAACGCTTGTTAACCTTGCTCTTCAACTTGGTTCGGATGTTCCATTTTTCTTGAAAGCTAAACCGGCGATAGGAAAATCACGTGGAGATGTTCTTACCATAAAGGAAATCGATCTTCCCTATCAGATTGTAATTATTAACCCGGGGATTCACATATCAACAAAAGAAGCTTTTCAAAATATTACCCCTAAGAAAGCAAAGATTAACTATGATGATGTTTTTCAGTCTCTTGATTCATTCCTAAATAATAAGGAAAGAATTGTAAATGATTTTGAAGAATTTGTTTTTACGAAACATCCCGAAATACAATTTATTAAGGAAAGTTTGATAAAGTATGGTTCGGAATTTTCTTTAATGAGCGGTAGTGGTTCTACGGTTTACGGACTATTCAAAGATAAAATAGAATTAGATAGGCTTTCGGCAATATTTCCAAAGGAATATTTTATTTTTATTAGTTCATCGAATAACTAAAAAAACAACACTTAATAAAGTAGTAGTTACCCCAAATTTTATATGATTATTCATCTAAGTTGTTTAGTTTATTACATATATATCAATTACTAACTCACCTTACGCAAAGATGTTATTACCTTAAAGGTTACTGTTTTCAGACCTTTCAGGTAACTTAATTTTAGCCTATTAATGCAACATTGAAGGTTAAAAACAAGCAACCTTCAATGTTTG
>DSBF01000064.1 GCA_011049495.1 Ignavibacteria bacterium | reverse complement strand
ATTAATGAACTTAAAATAACAATTACGGCGCTAATGATTACTGTAGAAGTTTCAAATCTTACAAAAATATACGAATCGTCTTATAAAAAGAGAAGGATTACGGCTTTAACAAATTTTAATCTGAATGTTGAAGAAGGAACCGTGTTCGGGTTACTCGGACCAAATGGAGCCGGCAAAACAACCTTAGTGAAAGTTTTGCTCGGTATAGTTCATCCAACTTTAGGCTCTGCAAAAATATTAGGACAAAATATTAACAATTACGCAATAAGAAAACGGGTTGGTTATTTACCGGAAAACCACAAGTTCCCACCTTACTTAAACGGAGAAGATGTATTAAAATATGTCGGGAAATTAAGCGGCTGCACTAACTATGAAATCAATTCAAGAATTGACAGCTTACTGAAACTTGTTAAAATGGAAAAATGGAAACGAACAAAAGTCAAAAAATATTCTAAAGGAATGATGCAGAGGTTAGGACTTGCACAAGCTCTAATTAATAATCCCGATTTAATTTTCTTAGATGAACCGACTGACGGTGTTGATCCGATCGGAAGAAAAGAAATAAGAGATATTTTACTTAATCTGAAAAAAGAAGGTAAAACTATTTTTATTAACAGCCACTTACTTTCCGAGGTTGAGTTAATTAGTGACCGGGTTGCAATTTTGAACAACGGTTTGTTAATTAAAGAAGGCACCGTAGAGGATTTAACTACGAATAAAGAAACTTATTCAATTAAACTTACCGGTGATATAGATAAATTGTGGATTGAAGATAACCTCAAGGGTTTCCATATCAACAACATAACAGCAAGTAGTTTTGAAGCAAAAGTATCCGATGAAACAGAATTAAATTTATTAATAGACGAACTGAGAAAAGCCGGTAAAAATATCAAAGAAATTGTTCCGGTTAAAACAAGTTTGGAAGATATGTTTATTTCACTTATCAATGAATCTGACAAGAAGAAAACAAATGAATAATATAATCGAAATTACAAAACAGACAATTAGAGAAGCATTCGCTAGAAAAATATTTATAATGTTTGCCGGCGTTTCATCGTTAGTATTGATATTATTTGCAATAACATTCGCGGCGGTAGGATTGGA
The DNA here is from genome assembly GCA_011049495.1 of Ignavibacteria bacterium. Taxonomy (GTDB): domain Bacteria; phylum Bacteroidota; class Ignavibacteria; order Ignavibacteriales; family Melioribacteraceae; genus SURF-28. Next base: position 2,939 of record DSBF01000064.1, on the reverse strand, counting down.
AGATTTGAGCGGCTCAATTCAAATACAATCCAACAGAGATACGGGAATTATGTATGAAGTTGTAAGTGGTATAAAACTTTTTATTGTTGTTCCGTTATTCGGTGGTGGGCTATTCCTTTCAATCTTCTCCGCTTCTTCATTTATTCCGAACATGTTGGAAAAAGGAAATATTGATGTACTTCTTTCTAAACCGATTTCCCGTTCACAAATTATCTTCGGAAAATTTTTAGGTGGTACCGGCGTTGTTTTTGTGAATATTGCATATTTAGTTATAGGTATTTGGTTATTAATCGGGTTAAAATTCGGTGTTTGGGATGCTTCATTTCTTCTTTCAATTTTTACAATAACATTTGCATTCGCTGTATTGTATTCACTGATTATATTGATCGGAATTATTTCTCAAAGTTCTATTCTTGCGATGATGCTTTCGTATATTATCTTTTTTATACTTTCTCCAATCTTAAATATTCGTGAACAAATAATGATGCTTTCCGAAAGCAAAATACTCGAAATTGTTTTGGAAGGGTTTTATTATATCGTTCCCAAAACTTCCGAGCTCGGCACTATAACAAGTAATATTGCCGTTGGAGGAGGTATCTATGACTACCAACCTATCTTTACCTCAGCCGTTTTTTTGATTCTCAGTCTTGCACTAAGTATTATTATATTTAGTAAAAAAGACTATTAAATAATCAGTTAAACATCTTAAAATAACTCTTTGGGTGGCATAGATTTTGCCTTTTTATTTGATTATTTATTAGAAGACTTTGTCTTATATAGAAGAGAAGGAAAAACGAAATGGCTGACGACAAACTTAAACTTGAAGACCTTTTAGGTGATGTTCACAAAATTGAAGAAGAAGATAGAATTGAATATGTAGCGATTATCGGTGCTGGTGTTATGGGTCAAGGAATTGCACAAACTATTTCCTCTGCCGGACTTGATGTATTAATTATTGAAAAAGATCAAAAACATATCGAATCTGCTCAAGAAGCAATGAAAGCATCAATGAAACGTGAAATTGCAAGATGGGCAATGACCGAAAGTGAAATGAAATCAATACTCGGAAGGATTACCTGGAATACCGATATTAATGAAATTGCCGATTGTGATTTAATTATTGAAGCTGTCGATGAAAATTTTCAATTGAAGCGGTTGTTGTTTAATAAAATGGATGAAATTGCTCAACCCGATACAATTTTTGTTTCTAATACTTCTACATTAAGTCTTACAAAAATAGCAGAAGTAACGAACCGTAAAGATAAAATTATCGGTATGCATTTCTTAAACCCGGTTCCAAAAGTTCCCGTTGTTGAAATTGTGAAAGCATTAGAAACATCGGATAAAACAGTTACAAAGATGAAAATCTTTGCTGAAAAAATTGGCAAAACCGCAGTTGAAGTTTATGAGTATCCCGGGTTTGTTACAACACGTGCAATTGTTCCTTTGCTTAATGAAGCAATGCATATTTTGTTGGAAGGTGTTGCAACTGCAAACGATATTGACACTGCAATGAAACTTGGTTATGATTTCAAAATTGGACCGCTAGAAATGGCAGACAATATGGGGTTAGATGAAGTACTGATGTGGATGGAGCAATTATGGGGTACACTGGGTGAACCAAGATACAGACCATGTCCGATTTTAAGAAGACTCGTTCGTGAAAGAAAACTTGGTCGTAAAACAGGCGAGGGATTTTTTAAGTACAATGAAGACGGTCAAAAAATTCATTAATGAAAAGATGGTGATAAAATGAAAATTTTAGTTCTTAATTGCGGAAGCTCTTCAATCAAATATCAATTTATTGATACTCATGAAAAAGTTACTTTAGCAAAAGGTCAAGTAGAAAGAATTGGTATGAGCAGTGCGGTTCTTACACATCAACCGCATGGTAAAGAGAAAATTAGAATTGTTGGTGAAATTCTGGATCATACAATTGCAATTGAATATGTAATTGCAGTATTACTTAGCCCGAACCACGGTGTGATTAAAGATAAAAATGAAATTGAAGCGGTCGGACATAGAGTTGTACACGGAGGTGAAACATTCTCCGGTTCGGTTTTAATCACAAATCAAGTAATGAGTGCTTTAAAAGAAAATATTGAATTAGCACCGCTGCACAATCCTCCGAATATAAAAGGTATAGAAGCGGCAAAGAAACATTTGCCTAATACACCTCAATGCGGTGTGTTTGATACTTCCTTCCATTCAAAGATGCCCCCGAAAGCATATTTGTATGGAATACCTTACGAGTTGTATAAAAAATATAAAATTCGCCGTTATGGTTTCCACGGAACTTCTCATCGTTATGTTGCATTAAGAGCCTCAGAAATGTTGAACAAACCATACGACAAATTGAAAATTATAACAGCCCATCTCGGTAACGGATGCAGCATGGCTGCAGTTGATCAAGGAATATCTGTTGACACCACAATGGGATTTACACCTTTGGAAGGTTTAATAATGGGAACTAGATCAGGTGATATGGACCCATCCGTTATTTTATATGTAATGGGGAAAGAAGGTCTAACACTTTCCGAAGCAAACACACTTATGAATAAACACAGCGGTTTAATCGGGTTGAGCGGTGAAAGCAGCGATATGCGTGAAATTGAAGAAGCAGTTGATCAAGATGTTAAGCGTGCAAAGAATGCACTTGAAGTGTTTTGTTATAGAATTAAAAAATATGTCGGTGCTTATACCGCTGCGATGGGCGGTCTCGATGCTCTTGTGTTTACAGGCGGCATCGGTGAAAATTCTTGTAAAGTAAGAAAATTAGTTTGCGAAAACATGAACTATCTCGGTATCGAACTTGATGATTCACTAAATGAAAATGTAAAGGGTGAAACATTAATATCGACGAATAAATCTAAAGTAGCAGTTTTGCGTATCCCAACAAACGAAGAACTTGTAATTGCTCTTGATACCGAACAAATTGT
>DSBF01000230.1 GCA_011049495.1 Ignavibacteria bacterium | reverse complement strand
TGTCTGCTTCAGGCAGGCTTTACGTCTGCGGTGGTAACCTCTCGATATATCTAAATGAATCTAAAGAAATATTTGATTACGAGTTATGTAAGCACGCCGACAAATGTCGGCGGTTACGTTTCCACACTGCTAGGATATCTAGCAACTTTGAACGTCATAAACAAGTGTTCTTCAAGGTTTTCATACATTACAAATAATCGTGATTGGTTTAAACAAAAAAAGCCGGACTTACACAGCCCGGCTTTTTTGTGAGTAAGAAAAATCTTACTTAACAAGCAACATTTTCTTAACGTCTGTAAAGTTAGAACCGTCAACGCCGTTTGCTTGAATTCTGTAGATGTACATACCTGAAATCAAGTTAGAAGCGTCAAAGTTAACAGTATGGAAACCAGGAGCTAAGTTTCTGTTAACAAGAGTTTTAACTTCTTGACCTAAGATGTCATATATCTTGATTGTAACGTCTGCAGCTTGAGGAATTCCGAACTTAACAGTAGTAGATGGATTGAATGGGTTCGGATAGTTTTGTGATAAGCTGTAAACTGTTGGAACTGCTTCGTTTTCAACACTTGTAACTGTATTTACTTCTTTAGAGAATACCTTGTTACCACCGTCGTCAACAACTTGAATTACGTAATAGAATTCAGTACTACCATCGTATTCAGCGTCAGTGTAACGGATTTTTTGATTATTTGTTTCTAAAGTAGCAATTAAGTTGCCAGCATTCGGTGTAAAGCCGGATACATCGCTTCTATAAATATTATAGAATCTAATATCCGATACACCATTGTTGCCACCACCGTAATCAACTTCAGCAGCTACATCAATACCATCACCTGATTGTGGAGCTAATGTGTATACATTTAAGAATGTAGGAGCAATGTTATCGTATGATTGACCGATAGCTGTTGGGCTGAATGTAGTAAATCTACCTTGTCTATCAACGTTACCACCTGCAGTTACAACTCTGAAAGAAGTATTTGCACTGTCAAACACTGTAGAAGCTTCAACAATATATGATTGACCTGCTTTACCGATAGCATTTAATTCGCCTGCGAATTCCCAATCGTTAGAAATAGGATTCTTTCTTCTTTCAATCTGATAGAAGTTTACACCGGCACCCCAATAATCAAAGTCAGCAACATTCATTTGGTCTAATTCAGGAGCAGTGAATTGAATTTTAACACGTTTACCTTGATCATTTGGTACGTCGGTAATACTTGTAATAGCAGCAGTGGAAGTTAACTTATCAATATATAGAACGTATCCGCCTGTTTCACCCGAAAATGCTGATTGAACTTCAACAAAATAACCACCTGTAACCGGGAGGTTCCAGATTACTCTGTCATAGAAGTAACCATCATGTTTTGAATATAAATCACAGCAAGGAGCACCAGCGTGCAAATATGATCCGCAAGAACTGTTATCAATAACAGAATCGAAATCACCTACTTGAGGTAATAATGCAACTTGAGCATCAACAAATGAGTTGTCGACATAAATGTCTACCCAATCTCCGGCTTCACCAGTAAAATAGTAGTAATCAACGTCATCTTCATCCCATATATTTGCGAATTCGGTAACAAAACCGTATGAAGCAATAGTAGCAGTATCGCAATAGTCATTCCATTCGTAAGGATCATTCTTTTGAATTACTTTAAAATCATCAAAGTAAAGCTCGCCAGTATCAAATTCACATCCGCCATTTGAGAAGTATGCCATACCAAATCTAACTTCTGTAGCACCTATAAAAGCACTTACATCTATATAACCATATACATCTGAAAACGATAAAAATTTATCTCCATCTCTGAATGGACCAACATAAGCGGAGCCTGTTAAGAAATAGGTAGCAGGAGGAAGGGTTGGATGTCCCAAGACTCGAGCTATCGGTGTCCAATATGTAAAAGCTCCACCCGGAGCACTTGAATTATAAGGAATGTTTGACCAAACCTTAAAATCGAACCAAAGAGGAGCAACATCATTCCCCCCCAATTTAGTCGCAACTGTAAAATCTGCAGCAGATGCACCAGTCATTCTGAAAGCAGTGTATTCACCAGGTTGATAAAGTTTATGACCCATACTTGTATCGGCACTATTATATCTTGTTCCAGTTAATGCCCATAAATTAGACTGACCGACTAAATAATATGGTAAAAATTCATATTTATTATCACCACCATCAGAGATCAATTCTGGAACGTTATTTCTGCGTAATTTTAGGTTGTCAAAGAAGAAACCACCGGGGTTATTGAATGAACCAATTTCACCATCTTCACTGTCATAAGCACCATCAGAAATAAGCACAAATCTGAATTTCAACCATTTCGCAGGTGAAGCGATGTAATTAGAAATGTCAACTTGTACATTTTCACGCCATAGTCCACCAGTATCACCTGACCAACAAGCTACGTATGCCCAAGTTAAACCGTTATCTGTGGACACTTGAAGATGAACAGCATCCCAGCCTTCTTCAAGATTATAGAATGCGTCAAACTCCAATACTGCTGAAGATAAACTAGATTGGACTTGGTATTCTTTAATAGTTTCAAGGGCAACTCTCCAGTCAGCACCATAACCTGGTTGTTCAAATGTTGGATCGTTTGAACCCATCCACCAAGAGTATTCACCACCTTCGCCTTTAAACGCATTGAAGGTAGTTGTATCTGCCTCACCGTAGGTACCTCTAAAAGCCACAACTTCATAAGACGGCTTATTCTCAAAATTTTGAGTGTAAATAACTTCGTCATTATTTTGAGGACCGTGTGGACGTTGAATTTCATCATTCAACTTACCAAGCTCTTTCTTTTTGTTAAAAAGCAGATGGTTCATAGTTCTAACTTCAAGAGCGCCATTTCTAATATCGTCTAGAGTCAGAACTTCTAGGTTTTTGAGTAATCTGTATTCCTCTTTTGCTGCTTCTTGAGCAAAGAAAGTTGAAGCAAAGAGAAGAATGATTACTAAAGTGAGTAGTTTTTTCATGTAACCTCCTTAAGGTTATTGTTAAATAATTAATTTGTTTTCTGATAGTTTTATTATATTACTCCGGTTTCCGCTATTTCGATAAAACCTTTTGTTGTGTTTATTTTTGTATTGATTCCAATCGGTAACGTAATAAGTTCACTAATATGCCCGTGTTTGACATTGTAAATTACAGGAATTTTTAGATTTTTGAAATAGTTAATAATAATTTCATTCAAAGAAAGTGTATTTTTTTCTTTATTACTTTCATAACAATCAACAAATCTACCGAGAATAATACCTTTTACGGTATTGAAAATCTTTGTTAACCTAAGTTGGTTAAACATACGATCAATTTTATAAGGGGGTTCATTTATTTCTTCAAGAAACAAAATAGAATTCCTAAAGTATGGTAAGTAATTAGTGCCCATTAATGAAATGATTGTTGATAAATTACCGCCAAGAAGCTTGCCCTCAGATTTACCTTTATTCAAGACGAAAAATTTCTCCTCATTAGGATTTTTCAACTTCCCTATTTTACGATTTTTTGTGATTAAATCCCAAAAAAATTCTTCAGAAAATGAATTTATTTCACCGGAAAAATTTGTCGCCACCATTGGTCCGGCAAATGTAACAATTCCTGCCTTTTTATAAAATGCCATTTGCAGAGCAGTAATATCACTAAAGCCAACAAATATTTTATTATTCTTTCGAATAAGCTGATAGTTTAATTTATCGAGTAGTCTTGCCGAACCGTAACCACCGCGTAATGAAAAGATTGCTCTTATATACTTATTCTTAAACATATCATGAATATCGGCAACTCTTTCGGAATCGCTGCCGGCAAGATAACCATTAACTTTACCGACTGATTTCCCAACTTCAACACTGTAACCCATACGTTCAAGATAATTAACGCCTTTCTCAATTGTAGAAAGATCGTGAGGCGAAGAAGCCGGAGAGATAATACCAATAACTTCACCTTTTTTGAGTTTATTGGGTTTCAGTATTCTCATTTAGTTCAGAATTTTGTAAAAAAACAGCTTAATACAAGTAAAATAGAACACGTTGTAATTAATATATTAC
>DSBF01000165.1 GCA_011049495.1 Ignavibacteria bacterium | reverse complement strand
GTCGTCAGACCTCGACGCACCCTGTCGGGAGTTCGGTCGAAGACTCCGTTGGAGTCTCCAGACTCTAACGAGCGAAGTCTGACGATCTTCAAGGTTAATAACTTGTAGCCGCGCAGACCTGTCTGCCGAGCGTGTTGCATAAGTCATTTTATTGCCGTCCACTTCTCCCATAGGGATGGCTTTGCCAAGTGGACGGAGAAAATGACTACTAACTATGTGGACTTTTCCCGTAGGGATCACTTTGTGAAGTCCCATCTAAAGTAATATAATGCGGCTAAAGCCGAAATGCTTTTCTTTCTTCTTGGTCCGTTCGATAAATCGAACGGCAATAATGTTAAACCAGCTTCCCTTCGAATGCTTTCTTCAAAATAGATTGTCTAAGCGCTTCTGCTTTTTTAAGACTCTCATCTATCGCCGCTTCCATTTTATCCACAACCGAAAATCGTTTTTCGATTTCTGAGGTGATTTGGATTTGTTCTTCAATTGGAGCAAGGGGAAAAGGAAAATTTTTAATTTGAGAATAATTTAGTGCTTGTCTCGTAGCTCCAATTTGGATTCTTGTTATATAGTCTTGAGCAAAAGGGCTATTTAAAAAAGAGGATAAATACTTAGATGTAACCTTTTCATGAGAAGTCCTAATAATGCAAACATGTTGATTAACATTTGCTCGCTGAAAATTTTCAGGGATGAACGTTGCCCTTCCTATTGAGGCTCCCGTTATATTAAGCAAAACATCTTTAGGTTTTACAACGCTTCTTTTTAAATTGTTATTGATTTTTTCGCTAATGTAAGCAACATCATCAAGACGCAATTTATTCGGATACACATTTTGACTTCGAATAAACATTATTCCGTTCTTTTGGTATACACTTCTTCCACCTCTTGGGGTAGCACCACTTCCAATGAAGTTTATAAGAGTGCCTAGCTTCACCCACTTCCAACCCGCCTTCGTTGAAACTTCGGCGGGCAGGCCTTCCGGCAGTTCACCACCTTCACTTTTGCCTTTATCCTTTGTCCTTTGTCCTTGAACCAGCTTTCCTTCAAACGCAAACTTAAGAACCGCCTGCCGGTAAGTCTTTATCTGCGCTTTTGCTTTTTTAAGGTTTTCAATTCCGTTGTCGAGTTCGCTGAAGAGTTCTTCTATTTTTTCTACTATGCGGCGCTGCTCGGGGAGTGGGGGGAGAGGGAAATTAATAGTAGCTAAATTTTTTCTTGATATTCGTTTTCTTGTTGAACCACTTTGTAAAGCAGAAATATTATACCTTGATTGAGGAGCATTGACAATATAACACAAATATTTTGGGTTGGTGTTTTTCTGATCAACACGAACAACAGCAACATCAACTACTGTAACAAATTTATCTTTCGCGTCAAATGGAAATAAGCAAGCTCGACCTAAAGGATCAGGCATTCTTGCAATTAAAAGATCATCTTTTTTTAGGAAAGTACATTTCAATTCAACTGCTTTAGTGCGAGTTAAAAACCGATTTGATTTATTTCGAAATCTTATTTCTCCAATATCTGCAAGCTGAATTAAGCGAACTTCACCATCAGGGTCTTGATCTTTACTTTCAACCCAATCGCCATCAACAAAAATTCCATTTGTCCCTATAACATCACCAAGTTTAACCCAAGACCAGTTTGGGGGGAGATTATTCTGCATCTTCTTCTTTAAGGGATTGATCGATGTAAATAAAATTTATAAAAACTTTGTTAAGATGTTCGAAATGTTTATCCGTTGATATGAGTGTGGCATTTAAAGTTTGAGCAGTTGCAGCTATCCATATATCGTTTTGTGGAATTTTAATTACAGAAGTTCCGGCTGGATTTTTTTTAGTAGGATGCTTAAGATTATTATAAGCATCAATTTCAGAATAACTATCAATTATTTTTTCGGAGTTTATTTTAACTACTGGTATTGCTTTTAATAGATCGTTCATTATCCCTTTTTTCTTTTTACCCCAACCAAACTTATAAGCTAATGATTTAATTTCTGCAACTGAGACCATGGAAATAACCGAGATATTATCAGGATCAAAAAGATTAAATTTTTTCTCGACATATTTTGCGTAATTCGAACCTCTTATATATCCAATATTAATATTTGTATCTAACAGAAATAATTTCATTAATCTAATTCATCTAAAATTTGTTCAATAGATTCGTCGCTAGGCCATTTTCCCCAGATTTCTTGTAAAGGTGAAACTTTTGGTTTTTCTTTAATGATATGATGAACGATTTCTTTTGGTTCTTCATAAATTAAATAATCTTCAAATGGCTTCTCGTAATCGTCAAATGGTTTAAGCATATCAGCTTTTATAAATCGCATCTTCCCATTTGCTTTAAAATCAGCAATTCCTCTAACGGTTACTTTCTTTCCCCAATGGTCTCTCATTATTTCAAGATCAAGCAACTGACGATCAATCTCACCTAGAATGGTTTCACCATTTTCGAGATTCAGTTTAAATCTACCGTTTTTATGTTCAATGACATCTATTTTAGCACTTAAGATTATTTTTCTTGATTCAGGAATTGTTGAAGTCAATCTTTTAATTTTACTAAGCTCTTTTTCATTTATACTCATTCTGCTTATTCTTCTGTCTTGATTTGAGTTTATTTCAATGGTTGCCGAATACTTTTCAATAAATTCATTAAATCCATAGAATGAATTCAATAAGTCTCGATCATAAATATCACTTTCTGCATCCTCTGCTATTGCCTTATTAAAAGAGTTCGCCCAAATGGTTAAAGCAGTATCTTGTGGTTTAGGAACGGCAATCCATAAATTTTGTTGCTCGATCTGATCTGCAGCTACCTCACTCAACTCAGGGGCTTCAATATCAATAAGTGTTGACCCTTTTGATAATTTGGTGATATTGAAATTTACTGCATCTTTCAACCATTTTGGTGGTTGACCTTTCTTCAGACTATAACCTTCAACTGCCAACCTAAGCGCTCTTTCAGTGTTTTCAACTAAAATTGATGATAAATCTTTAAGAGCATAAATCGAAATTGAACCCGGAGCAGTTTTTAACCCCTGTAATTTTATTTGATATTTAATTGTTTTCATTTCTCCATCAATTATTAACTACCTAATATAAACGGGCTCATTAAATTAAACAAGTCCACTTTTAAGCTGCCAATTCCTCATTTATTTCTTCAAGAAGTTTTTCGGTATCGTCCCACTTACATCCGTCAAGCGCTAGATTTCGGCGGGTAAGTGTCGAAGAGTTTTCAAAATTTCCTCGTTTCGGAAATGATTCGGAAATCACTCGGGAACCTAACGGAAATAAATAATTATGTTTTTCGTTCAAAATCGTATGATTCAGATCAGTTTGGAAGTGAAATGGAAATGATTCGGAAATATCTTTAGGTATTTTCTGATACAAAGTCTTCCCCTTTGATCGTAATAAAATATTTTTTTGACTTGGATTTACCGGTTGTCAAAACGAGTTCGAGATCGAATAGCTTTTTCAAATCATTTCGTATTGTTCGATCAGAAACATTATGAATCTCAGCTACTTCCTTAATATCTATATTTTTGTCACGATAAAGAATTGTAAGAATATTAGTCATTCTTTCAGCTAATACTTTATTAACGTCAAACTTTTTCTGGAAAGCAAAAACAATATCCTTACGCTTAAAAATTACCTTGAAAAATGTGTTATACTCAAAAATAGGATCAGGTAGATTCTCTTTTTTGAATGCGGATTTAATTCTATTTATCCCTGTTCCCATTTTTTCAATATACTTAGCACGCAATAGGAGCGAAGCAATTGTTGGATTTCTAGATAGGCTAATATTTCCAAATTCGTTTTCAGGGAAACCTTTGGGAAGTCCACCAGGATTTGTAATCATAAGTCTATCATTAAAAATTTCTACCGTAACGTTTGCACCTTTCACGAAATAATCTCTATGAACAATAGCATTGATTATAGCTTCTCTAATAGCAGGTTCAGGAATTTCGAGAACTTCTTTTCTTCTTGTTTCACGGTCAATTTCGAATCTTTTCTTAAGATTCTGTTTAACAAAATTAATGGCAGACTCAATGT
>DSBF01000085.1 GCA_011049495.1 Ignavibacteria bacterium | reverse complement strand
GATGCGCCATAGGTCATTGTATTTGTTTTTATGCCGGCACGATCCACATAGTAGAGCAGTAGTCGGCTGTCCAGACCGCCACTGAGAGGTATATAGGCTGCCCGATCATTTTCTGACAGAAAATCTGTGTAAACCCGAATCTGCTGTTTCCATAAATCAGCGAATTCCCTTTCCAGTTGTTTTGCCTTTTTGTGATTGTTAAAAGGATAATGGAACTGCCAGTAATCATTTATATTTTTTTTGATTTGGTTTTCATTTAAATCAATTTCAGTGACTGTATGGGGCAAAAACTCATAAATATTTTCCACCAGGGTTTTTTCACCCATTACGTAACCAAATGTATGCATTTCCAGAGCAGCATTTTTTTGGATTTTCCGTGCCGGTAAATGAGGTAATATTCTTTGCCAGTTATTGGATATCACCAACTCATTGGTGCCCTGATAATAGTATAGCGGAAACCCGCCCCAGCGATCATTATAGACTTTAACCGAATTATTCCTGGACAACACAATATTGAAGATACCATTATATTGCCTGATGTTCTTGTCGAGCTCGTCATTCCTAATATGGTTTTTCAAGATCGGTAAAAAGTCGTTACCAAAAAAAAGTTTATGGTTCCAGATGACATAACCTCTGAAAAAGAAACAGCAAGTATTATTAATGGTACTAAATCCTTCTGCCTTCTTATCTTTTCGGCTCCATTTAAAAAACATATAATTAATCCAATTTTGAATGTTACGCGTTTGTTACAAAAATAAAAGTTAAAGTTATTAAAAAATCAACCTAATTTCCGGCGCTTTTTTTCTACTATAACATAACCGATTCATCAACCGACGCCAACTTAAAAAACTGCTTTGACAACACTTTTTTCTGTTTGCATATTTTAAAAGCACTATTTTGCAAATCCTGAGTTAATCGCCGGCGAGAGACACCCGTGTTAATTTCCCAATAATGATATTTAGACCTGATTTTTTTTCTTTTAGTCACAATTTTCAAACATAATTTTTTGTTTTTGGGCATTTGAACATCCAGATGCATCCAAATTTTTTCATTAACAGGCACACTAAAATATAAATACTTGCAGGCTGTCGACAATTTTCCTAAAACTTGTAAAAAATCACAATAGGGTATGTGCTCAAAAACTTCAAAGGCCAGTATACGGTCATAAATATTGCCGCCCCAATCATGAGTTAAAATATCCGCCACAATATCTGGCTTTTTATCATTATCAATATCCATTGTAACCACATTGATTTTTTTAGACTTCAGATAATTGGATGTAAAGCCGTTGCCTTTCCCTATTTCCAAAATACGCTCGTTAGGTTTGATATCATCAAATATTAAACTCATCTGGTTCCAGTACAATCGCCAATGAGTCTCCGTTTCTAAATGCTGTATCCAGTCAGATGAAAAATTTTGGTCAAACCTTGCATTGTCTTGCTTTTTATTCACGCTCCAATTTTACTTCCATTAGCTCTTTTCCCAGCACATTTTCTGGTTCAAGATGCGCGATGAATTCTAACAATTCCTCATAGAATTTCGTAATCCCCCGATGCGACACTTCATCAAAATAGGAATTACGCCAAAGCATCACAAAGAATCCATTAAATCTTTTTACCTCATTCAGCAGATCTTTCACCACCGCGATTGCCTGTGTTTTACAACATTCATGATAATATAATTGACATTGTTTAATAATTTTGACCTGTTCTTCAAAAGTATAGTGTTGCATAAGTGGTCTTTTAATATCAGCACAGAATTGGGGATGAATGTGTAATTGAACGTCAAAGTTATTGTTAGATAAATCGTTTATTAAGACTTTAAATTTTTTTGAATATTTGGGAAATTCGGCAAAATCTACAAAAAAACTGGCACTAGCGCTATTATCTTTCAAAACTCTCATTATTTTAGGGACTCCCCATTGCCCCTGATTTGTTGTTCCAAGGATTAATTGGTCGAAACTGCCTTGAGTTTTAAGGTTATCAATCGCTTCGACATCTATTGTGGGTATTAGATACATACTCGTCTATTATTTCTTTTTTAAAATGATAATATAATTAGTTGTGAAGTCTGGATTGTAGAAAATTTTATCAAGATAATGATAAATGAGAAATGAAATATTTAAGTAAATAGGTGATAAAATAATACATGGAATTAGAAGAATTAATAGAATCATTGCGAATATTTTAGATGATAATTTTTTTCTATTTAATATTCTATTTACCAGAATTGCGGGCATATCTTTAATATATTTCTCTTTAATCCTGGCACGCATACTCCAGTACCCACCAAAATTATCCAAATGCACAATATCGAAATTATTTCTTTGGACAAGTTGCTCAAGTCCATATCTTGTAAAGCGATAATAATCGTTTGGCGCATTCCAGATTGGGTATAAAAAATCGGTGGTAATTATAAATATGCCTTGGTTTCTTAAAACCCGCTTGACTTCCTTAATAAAAGCCGCTGGATCTTTAAATACCGGTAAAACCTGAAAATTGACAACAACATCAAATTCCTGATCATTGAAGGGTAATTTACATCCATCTTCAACGATATAGTCAGTTTTCAATTTTGAAAATGTTTTTTTACTATAATACTCTTTTGAGTTTGTTCCAATATATTGGGAGATATTCTTGAAGAGTTTTCGATAGGGCTGATTTCCACACCCAATGTCAAGCAACTTTCCAGTCGCTATTGATTGAACAGCCTTAAGTTTTTGGAACATTAACATCCTGAAATATGGGATAGTAATATTATCTACAAAATACCGATATATTTGTTGAGCAAATTCTTTCATTTATCGTTTAAATTGATTTTATTGTATAATTTAAGTAAGGTTTTTGAAGTCTGCTCCCAATTGTACTTTTTATAAACAGCTATTTTTCCATTTCTTCCAAGTGTAGATCTAAGCTCTGGATCTGCAAATAACGCATGAATTGATTTAGCGAACTCAACCGAATTCATACTTGGGTAAATTTTGCCGCAATTTGTTTCTTTAATTATTCGTTCAATTGGATTGCAATTGCTTGCTACGACAGGCTTTTGAAATAGCATATAATGAAAAAGCTTATGCGGGATTGTGTTGTCAGTATGGATTGTTTTTAAATGAGGTATTAAACAGATATCGCTTGCTGATATATAAGAAGGCAGATTTTTAGCGGGCTGGTAACCAATAAAATCGACATATTGTTGAACATTAATGCTTTTAACTAATTTTGTAAGATCAGTATAATTCCGACCATAACCGACGAGCACAAGTTTTAAATTCTTACAGTAATCCACTATCAATGGTATTGCTCTAATGATACTTTCCAATCCCCGATGGGTATCAAATCCACCGACATAGGTAATGACAAAATATTTCCGATAATTATTTTTTATTGATGGGTCAATTGGAAATGATAATACCTCATTAATATTAACGTAGTTTGCAACAACGTGTATTTTATTATTTTGAATTCCCAGGTTTTGGTAGCGGTTCGCGGCTTCATCTATGACTGTGATTATGTGATCAGCAGATTGACACCATTCAATTTCACGTTTTTCCCATTTTGGAATTGAGATAATATATTTTCCGGGGAATGTATTTGCAAATTTATAGTGTTTTAATCCTTCAACATAGTTTTCATGTAAATCTGCAATTATGGGAATTTTTGATTTTTGTTGAGATTTTAACCCTGCTCCTAAAAGATATAAATCATGAATATGTAATACATCAATTGTATTCTCTTTAACATAATAAGAAATATTTAATTCCCAGAATCTACTGTAGTAATCAAATGGTGTATTAATCAATCCACGACCACGATTAGCCCATTTCTTAGTTTTAGCGATTCGTAGTATCTTAATACCTTTGTATATTTCGATTTTTGGGAGGCTGTTCCGGAAATCATAACAGAGTAAAAACACTTCATGATTGTTTTTCACTAATGTGACAGCCTCATTTTCCACTCTTGCATCCGGTGGAAATCGCTTGTCCAGCACCATTCCTATTCGCACGGTTCGCCCTTTTTCATTAGAATTAGCAGCGGCTCTTTTTCAAAATTTGCGCGCAATTTTT